>CAXNND010000056.1:0-8215 GCA_964203105.1 Desulfamplus sp. | reverse complement strand
GTGCCATAACATAGCGTGATGGGAATGCCATGCTGTGAGGAAGATAAGCAGCTTTTCTTCTGTCCATACCAAAGTTGAACTCATTTGATATTTCAGACTCGCATACTTTGGCACACTCACCGCAAGCTGTACAGTTTTCATTGACATATCTTGGGCTTATCTTAACCTCAACAGTGTAATTACCCGGTGTCCCTTCAACCTTCTCAACATCAGCCATAGTCATGACTTTTATTTTAGGATTGTCTTTGATTCTTTTATAATTGATCTCAAGGCCACATGTAGGTGGACAAAGTTTTGGAAAATAGTGTTTAAGCTGAGATACTCTTCCCCCTAATGAAGGTTCCTTCTCTATAAGGAGCACCTCATATCCCACCTCGGCAGCTTCCAGGGCAGTAGTAAGGCCGCTGATTCCACCACCAACTACCATGATGCTTCCGCTGGCCGGGGCTGATTTGTCTATTGTCATGCTATCCCTCCGTGCATACGTAAAGATGTTAAAAAAATAATTTAAGGATGTAGGAATTTTTTAATATCACCCACCATCCCGTGTCCTTTTTAAATTTGAGATTCGCAAACTGAAACTTGAAAAAAATCATAACAATTCTAATTTATCTATTTTCAAATCGCTGTTTCCAAATCTCAATTTGATTTATTAAAAGAACACATTGCACTCTTAAAAGGCACGGGCGTTAAAATTCATACACCAAAATTTTAAAAAACCTCCAAGCACAAACATAAGTTGCACTTGGAGGTTATATCTATTAACTAACGTAATCCATTTTGATCTGACAGTTGCCAATCGTTTTTTTGATCCAGCACACAGCCATTTTCCTCATTAATTAAGAAATGATCTTGTGGTAAGGTTCTTTTTTCATTGTCCACTCATTTGTCTTTTTGTTATACGTAGAGTTAACAAAGCAGAACCACTCTGCATCATTCTGTCCCATATAGTCGCCTCTGTAATAGAAACCAGGATATCTGGTCTCTTCACGGAACTGAATGTGACGGGTATGAGCCTGAACTGTGAAGAGACGATGGAAAATCTCCCATGCTCTCATAAGCTCATGGAGATCACCAGCAGCTACTTTATCAAGGTCCTCACGGAACATTTCAAAAAGGTTCATGAGAATCTCAAGATTTTTGCCAGATGTCATGTAGTAAGTACCAACACCTGCACCATACTCGTTGGTCATCTTCATCAGACGCATAGCCATACCAGCAGGCTTGCAGTAGTTTGGGTTAACATCTTGAGAAGTGGTGTATTCAAAGTTATCAAGATAGGTGCGAGCAGGTTTATAAATCATATCAACCAGTTCCTGGTCAGTTTCTGCAAAACCAGCACACTTGTTGCCTTCAGCTTTCAAATATTGAAGCATTGATTTTGCAACAATACGACCTTCTGCATGAGAACCAGATGAGAACTTATGACCTGAGCAGCCAACGCCGTCACCAGCAGTAAAAAGACCACGAACAGTAGTCATTCTGTTATAGCCCCATTTGTAGGAAGCTGGAACCCAGTCTTCTTCAGGACCTGAACACCAGATACCGCAGCAGCCAGAGTGTGAGCCAAGAAGATACGGCTCGGTTGGCATAACCTCTGAGTCAACTTTTTCTGGTTCGGTGTTTGTTGCACACCAAAGGCCTGCCTGACCTACTGACATGTCAAGGAAATCTTCCCAGGCTTCAGACTCAAGGTGTTTGAGCTCTTTCTTGTCCATGGTCTTGCCAAGTTCTGTAAGAGCATCAGATGTTTTCATGATGATCGGACCGCGTCCCTCTTTGTACTCTTTCATCATGAGATGGTTTCTCAGACAGGTTGGAGTAACAGCGGCAGTTCCATAAGGAGCATATTTCTCAAGTTCAGCTTTTGCATCAGCACTTGCAGCATAGTTTTCGCCAAGACCGTTAACAGTTTTAGCTTTAAAAAGAAGGAACCATGCACCAACAGGTCCATAACCATCTTTAAAACGAGCTGGGGTGAAACGGTTTTCCATCATGGAGAGTTCAGCACCGGCACGAAGTGCCATAGTATATGTTGAACCAGCATTCCATATAGGATACCATGCACGACCTTTGCCTTCAGCAACTGAACGTGGTTGATAAATATTAACAGCACCACCGCAGGCAACCATAATAGCTTTAGCAGAGATGATGTAAACTTTGTTTTCACGTACAGAAAAGCCTACAGCACCAGCTATTCTGGTTGGATCAGCTTTGTCGTTAAGAAGCTCAACGATAAAGCATCTTTCTAAAATATTGTCAGCTCCAAGAGCCTTCTTACCAGCTTCAGCAACTATTCTCTTGTAGGACTCTCCATTGATCATGATCTGCCATTTACCTGTACGAACAGGTGTAGCACCACCCTTTAGAGTTCCCTGTTTCAATCCTTTTTTACCATCAAGGTTCTTGTTGTCTGCTGTTTTTTTCCAAACGGGAAGTCCCCATTCTTCAAAAAGATGAACAGAATCATCAACATGACGACCAAGGTCATAGATAAGGTCTTCACGAACGATACCCATCAGGTCATTACGAACCATACGGACATAATCTTCACATTTGTTTTCGCCGATGTATGTGTTAATAGCAGAAAGCCCCTGTGCAACAGCACCTGATCTCTCAAGAGCTGCTTTATCACAAAGAAGAATTTTTGTGTCAGGATCCGCCCATTTTTTAATCTCAAACGCTGTACCGCAGGCCGCCATACCGCCGCCGACAATAAGGACATCAACGTCTCTCTTTTCAACTGCTGGATCTCTAACGACCTTCAGTTCTCCAACAGGTTTGTTAGGTAATGCCATTATATACCTCCAAAATATTTATTTATGTTCAGAAATGAGTTAAGATACCTGTAAATTAAGCCAGTTCGGTAGGAACGGTCAGAACATAGCCGTCAGCTTCTTGTGTGGAAAGCAGACCAGAATACAGGTCTTTGCCCTTAAGATCAGCATAGGCATTAGCTTCACCCTCAGCAGTGGTTCTGATGGGGAATTTGAAGCGTTTGACAACACCGTTTCTGAATTTGCATGTCCACATGATATCCTCTGTGCCCATCATTGGCACTACAGAAGCTCCCATTGGTACAAAGTCAGAGTAACCTCTTACTTCAATTGCCTGTGAAGGACAAATTTTAACACAAGAATAGCATTCCCAGCATTGATCCGCTTCTTGGTTATAAGCTTTCATCGCAGTTGGATCAAGAACCATCAGGTCATTTGGGCAGATGTACATACATGCTGTTTTGTCACCGCCCTTACAGCCGTCACATTTTTCTGCAATTACAAAAGATGGCATTAAAATACCTCCCTTAATTAAATGTGCTGATACCGTTTAGTTTCAGCAACTTCTGTTAATGATGCACGACATCATCAAACAATGTCGTCTTAATTATACAATATAGGCCACAATACTTGCGACCTGTTCATCCGTTATAGACTGTTTTATGCATCGTAAAAGTATAATTCTTAAGCAATTAAAAATATGAATCCTCAAGAATTATAAACGCATGAAAAGTAGCACTGGCAAATAACCTTGTCAAGAACTTTTGCCATGATGATTTTTAAAATTGACAAATAGTTAAATCTCCCAAAATCATATCAATAAAATATATCATAAAAAATTGCTGAAAACTACAATATGTAGTAACAAGTGCCTTGTTCTCTTTGTCTTAAGGCTATTATTGGGCGTTTACTCCCAAACTCAACCGAAATTTAACAAATTATTTACAATAACAATAAGGAACGCTTATCCATTATGAGTGAAGAGATGATTCCCATAGGGATTGATGAGCCATTGCTCTTTGAATGTTCACCTGATGTCTCGTGTTTTAATGCGTGTTGCAGGGATTTAAATCAATTCCTGACTCCGTATGATATTTTACGTTTGAAAAAAAATCTGGGCATAACATCTGATGAATTTTTGAAAAAATATACATCCCGCCACAATGGTCCTGAATCAGGATTACCAGTTATAACTTTTAAACCTGATCCAGCATCAGGAAATGCCTGCCCTTTCGTTAGAGAATCGGGCTGCTCAGTATATCCAGACAGACCAGCTTCATGCAGAATGTATCCCATTGCAAGGGCAATTGTCCGCTCTCGCCAGACAGGTCAACTTACAGAGTATTTTGCCCTGATTGAAGAACCTCACTGCAATGGATTTGCCCATAAAAATGGATATATAGACAGATATATCAGTAATAAAAATATCGATGTAAAAGAATCTGCCCAATCTGAAAGGGCTATCAGTCAAGGACAACTAACGGTTCGTGAATGGCTAAAAAGGCAGGATGTTGAGCTGTATAATCATATGAACGATAAAATGATGGATATAATAAGCCTCAAGAACCGCATAATACCAGGAAAACTTGATGGAGTGGATGGGGAAAAATTTTATCTTGCATCCTATGATTTAGATACATTCAGATCTAAAATTTTTGAAGGGGGGCTGCCCCAAAAAGGATTGATAAAAGATTTGATAAAACAATTTAATATTTCAGAATCCTTTCTTGAAAAGATAAAAACCGATGATATGGCTCTTATGGAGTTTGGGCTGGCATGGGTGAAAAATATGCTGTTCGGTATTGAAATCACTCTTTGAAATTAGAGTCTCGATATTTAAAACAGACTCTAAGAATTTTTGTAATCGAAATCAATTGCTGGAGTCGAGATGATAGTATGGAACTAAAAGGTAAAACAGCTCTTGTGCTTGGTGCGGTAAAAGGAATTGGCAGGGCAATAGGCATTGCTCTTGCAAAAGAAGGTGTAAACCTTGCCCTGACACGGTATGACTGGAAAGAGAGCTTTGATAGTATGGAACTGGCTTTTGCGGATTCAGGTGCTAAGGCTTGTTTGGGCGGTCAGGATTGCTCCGGTAGTGGGACTGGTGGTGCTTGCAAGGCTGATTTCGGCTTTGATTATGAAATTTATGATGTTAATCTTCTTGATGTGGAGCAGATTAAGCAGCTTAAAAACAGGATTGAAGAGCGTTTTGGAAAAATTGATATCCTGATAAACAACATTGAAAGGGGTGGTTGGCCTGCCGTTCATGGCGAATATGTTGAGGAGCAGTGGGAACTTGAAATGGCAACAACTCTTCGTGCAAAACGATGGGTCTTCAATCAAATGCTGCCGCTTCTTGCAAAATCAAATGATGCTGTGGTGATCAATTTTTCATCAATTGCTGCGATTGTTGGCAGATCAGGACCTGCTGCCCCGATTTTTAATGATGGATATTCATCTGCAGCAAGAGGTGTATCCCTGCTTACTGAAACATGGGCAAGAGTTGCTGCTCCATATATTAGGGTTAATGAGATAATGCTTGGTATATTTGAGAGCCGCCATGCCCAGGGAACTCGTGGTTGGGAAACAGTATTGACGGACGAAGAAAAGAGAGCAATTGTTGACCATACACTTATTGGTAGAACCGGAACACTTGATGATGTTATTAAGGCAGTGCTTTTTATTATAAAAGATGCTCCCTATATGACAGGGAGCATCTTGCGGCTTGACGGCGGGTATGTGCTGGGTGGTGAGAAAGTTCCGCCAATGCCTATCGGGGTGCTATAGAAATATTGAAGATTCAGAATTGATTATATAATCAATAAAGTGAAAATATTATACTATTAAAAAGTGAGATTCAATGCTTAAAGAAGAAAAAAAACATTCTCCACTTTATCAGTTTTTTGCAGGAGCAAGAGACACGTTTCCCCTGATTGTTGGCGCCATTCCTTTTGGCATAATATTTGGTACTCTTGCTGCAACTGCAGGATTATCATTTGCCGCCACAACGGGTATGTCACTATTTGTCTTTGCAGGGTCTTCACAGTTCATAAGTATCAGTCTGGTCTCTGCTGGCACTGCATGGCCGATGATTGTAGTCACCACCTTTGTGGTGAACCTGCGTCACATGCTCTACGGAGCCACAATGGTGCCGTTCTACAAAAAACTGAGTCAGCCGTGGAAAGTACTTCTTGCATTTGGACTGACTGATGAGACCTTTGCAGTGGCTATCAACCACTACTACAAGAAGGACGGAGGACCCAACAAACATTATTACAACCTTGGCTCAATGATTTTCATGTACACCAATTGGAATCTTTGCACTCTCATTGGGCTTGTCGCAGGAAAGGCATTTCCTGAAATTGCCGGATGGGGGCTTGATTTTGCAATGCCAGCCACATTCATTGGTATGGTGATTCCCTATCTGGTCTCAAAACCCATGTGGGCTTCGGTCATCACCGCTGGAACAGTATCAGTTTTTGCAGCGGGAATGCCACATAGGCTGGGGCTTATAGTCGCCGCTGTTTCAGGTATTGCTTCAGGGATAGTGAGTGAAATATTACTATCACCATCCACCTTAAAGGAAAGTTCTGATGATATGGCAACAATAGAGATGGCGAATTTATCTGAAAACAGGAGTGTTGAGGTTGCAGAATGAATATTCAAACAGATGAAATTCTTATGATAGCAGGAATGGCAATGGTAACCTTTGGGATACGATACATCATGTTTCCCATTTCAGGTCGATTTCGGTTTCCACCGCTTTTTGAACGGGCACTCGGATATGTCCCGCCTGCCGTGCTCTCTGCCATTATTGTGCCGTCAATACTTATGCCAACAGGAGAGACCATTGATCTGCATTTTACAAACCCGTATTTAATCGGTGCCGTTACTGCCTGCATTGTGGGGTGGATTTACAGGAATCTGCTTTTAACCATTGTGATCAGTATCATGGTATTTCTTGCTTCTCAATGGATTTTATAGCACTTGTCAAAGAACAATATTTGGAAAAAAAGCAGATTTATTGGAAAAAAAAGAGTGGAAATGCTAAAGTATATAGATATTTTTATAGCAATCACCATAGCAGTTATAAATATTTTTATATCAAAAAATAATTTTATACTCAAACTTTGAGTTACAGCTTGAATTTTTTAAAGGGATTGAAATGAAATTCTCAATTGAAAGAAAACTTATCTCTGAAGCACTCTCAATGGTTCAGGGGCTGACAAACAGAAAGACAACTCTTGCCATTACATCTGATGTTTTAATCAAGGCAGAAGGATCGCATATAACAGTTACAGCCAACGATCTTGAAACAGTATTTCAGGGCAGATATGAGGCTGAAGTTGAATCTGACGGGATAATATCCATCAGTGCAAAAAAACTCTTTGAAATTGTAAGGGACTATCCTGATTCAATAGTTCCTGTAAATGAGGTGGAAAACAGATGGATTGAGATTGGTGAGGGTAATATTCAATATCACATTGTCTCCTCAGATTATGAGAATTTCCCAGAACATCCTGTTATAGAGGATATTCAGTTTGTTGAGATGGAATCTGGTGTTCTGAAAAAAATGGCTGAGATAGCAGCCTCGATAAATTTCAGTCAGGAGGAGAAAAGACCCTATGTACTCGGAGCACTTCTTGAAAAAACAGAGGTACAGGTCAAGGCAACCCAAGATAAAGAGGCACAGGGAAGCGACAATCAGAGTAACGAGAATAAAAATAAAGACTATCAAAACAATGAAGATCAAATCAAACCTGTTCTCAGAATAGTCTCAACAGACTCAAAGAGGCTTTACACCCTTGATACGCCATACTCAGGTAATCTTGAGATTGATGAACATGGAATAATTATCCCAAAGAAGGGGCTTTCAGAGCTGGGTAAATTTCTGAGTAATGTCGGTAATGTCAAAATAGGCATTAAAAACAACCATTTCATAGTCACTAAAGACGATGAGTCAATTATGATAAAGCTCCTTGAAGGTGACTATCCAGATTACAGAAGGGTACTCAACATAGGTGGATTTACAGCCATAGATATGAACCGTGCAATGTTTCTGATGATGATGAAACGGATGTCAATACTGGTTTCTGATGACTACAAGAGCGTTATACTCAATTTTGTGGAGAATAAACTTACGGCAACTGTTACAAACCCTGAAATCGGTGAATCAAAGGAGGAGCTTGCCATTGGATACACTGGAGATGGGGTGGAGAGTGCATTTAATCCTAAATATTTTATTGATGCCTTGAGTGCATTAAAGGGTGAAAATATTGTTGTAAGTATCAAGGATAAAAGGAATCCATGTATTATAAAGGGCAATGATGACATGAATTTTATATGTGCAATAATGGCAATGTCAGTTTAATCTATGTGAGCTTAATGAAGGATTAATTTTTCAAGATGGAAAATATTGGGATAGATAACAAGGCTGT
>CAXNND010000055.1:0-8255 GCA_964203105.1 Desulfamplus sp. | reverse complement strand
AAGACCGTGATATTGTTTCAATTTTTAGCTTTAGCTGATTCCAAAGCACGTTTTTTAAACTCATTAAGAATTGACTGCTCTTTTTTGTTTTTGGCAATATAACCAGGGGTTGTCTGCCAGAACATAAGAGCTGCAAGCACTATAAGTATCCAGCCAAAAGCAAATTTAAACTGATCAAGAGTAATCATCTCGGTAAGTTTTGGTCCTATGAATGCTCCAAGTAACATTGAACAGCCAATACCAACTCCGAGTTTCCAGCTTATAAACTTAATTTTGGAGTAGTTGAAAATACCGCTGCCTTGAGAAAAAAGCACTGTAGGGGTAACAGTTCCAGCAACAATTGTGTGAGGTAAGGCAGGAAAAAGGGAGATAAGAAGTGGGTTCATTATAAATCCACCACCTGCACCCATCAGAACTCCAAATATTGAAACACCAAGGCTTAAAAGAAAAGGATATATAAGGTTCATGCTTGTGCCGGCATTACTCATATAAAAAGTGGGAAAACTTATCTTGTTCTCAAATGTTGCGGGTTCGCTTTTCAAATCTTTTGAACATACAGCCACAATTTTATACTTCCCTGGTGAAACCCCTTTGCGAACTTTAATATCTGCGGAGTATGAACCATCAGGGGAGACATTTACCTCAGCAGCAATAACATTGTTGATACTGCGGAAGCGGGCTTTGACCAACTGCATGGAACGCTTTTTGTTCTCTTTTTTATCCATAGCATCAAGAAGTTTTCCACGACTTCCAATCACACTTGCCATCAAAGTTGCCTGATACCTGTCAATCTTTGCAGATGCTGGAACGCTGTAAGCTACATCTGCACCAAGCTCTTTGAGAAGTGCTGAATAGCTCCATTTACTTCCCTGCTTTTTGGCTTCATCAATTTTTGGTTGCATATCTTTGGGAACAAAAATCTTGTAGTATGCTGGCATCTCTTCCGTGATATAGAATATATATGGAATCTTGCCCGTCTCTTTATCTTTTTCGCTGTCAAATCTGTTAGATTTGACAGCGTGCTCTGTTGCCCACACTTCCAGATAGACAGGCATTCCGGCTGGTGCCTGACCGCTGACCTTGATTGCTCCACCATTTTCAAGTGAGGTCTTGTCAATAGTGATTGTGGGAGGTGCTACTTTTGCTTTATCTGCTGTGGTACCTGCCGCTGGAGCTACTTCAGTTTTGGTGGCTGTAGTAGTAGTAGTAGTAACAGGAGTGGTTGCCTCTCCTGCTGCCATTGCTGTAAGTGGCACTGATGCTGTAAATAGGGACACCAAAGACATAACAATAAAACTAAAAACGACTTTTTTCATACGTTTCTCCTTAATTTTAACTTTCAACTTGTCGGCATAGATTTGACAACTTTTTAAAAGTTGTCAAATCTGTCAAATATTAATAATTCATATTTCAAGCAGGCTACTTGATAAGCCTCAGACAATCCTGAGGTAACCTGTATGTTCCCATGCTCTGAAGACTCACCTCAATTAGTGAATCGGGATCATTGATTATGGTATCCGGATCCGTAATCATACCGTGAACACCAATAAACTTGTCCATGTAAGGCTCCCACGCCTCATCATTTGATTTTTGAAATACCTCTATTTTATCACCTTTACGAAATTCCATTTTCCCCCCTCCCTTAACCAGGAAATGCGGTCTGTTTGCGTAAACATGCCCCACACAATCTCCCTTTTGGGCTACTTGCCTTAGCCACATTTACGGTTTTATTTTGAACGTAATCCAAATATTTTGCAGGTCCAAGAACAGCATTGCAAGAATCACAGTATAATAGCTTCTGCCTATTTAGTATGGTTCCGCACAGTTTAAGAATTCTCTCTCCATTTTTCTCTTCCATCACAATGGCTTCATTGGGACAGTTGGCAGCACAGGCACCGCAGGTAATACAATTTTCAGCAGTTTTTCTGAAATCTGTCTCTACAGGGTGATCAAAATCCATATAGCCGAACTTCAAAGCACCAATACCCATCTTGTCTCTGCACACGTCAATACACTTGCCGCATCTTCGACATATATCACACCTTAAACAGCGTCTTGCCTCTTCTCTTACCATATTTTCAGTATAACCAAGCTCTGCCTGCTGAAAGGTTATTCTGCGTCTATCAATATTTAGCATCAACATATCAGGTCTTTTGAGTGCCATTTTAGTACTTGCGGGCATCTCAATTGGCTTTTCACGGCGATAACGAACTGGCACCTTTGGAATTCTTGGCTGTGGGATATGGTTAAAGTATCTGTCAATTGCTTCGGCTGCACGCTTCCCACCCCCGATTGCCTCAATTACAGTGGCTGGACCTGTTACAGCATCACCGGCAGCAAAGACACCAGGTTCTGAGGTCTCCATGCAGGTGTGTCTGACTTCAATGGTTCCTCTTCTTGTCCACTTGATTCCTGTAAATGCCTCCATTCCTTGAATATCGACAAACTGCCCGATTGCACTGATAATCGCATCAGCCTCTATCATATAATCACTGCCCTGAACTGGCACTGGATAGAGCCTGTCACTGCCCTCTTTTTTTATCAGTTCAGCTCTAAGACAGTTAAGCCCAATAGCCTTGTTCCCATCACCTTCAATTGAGGTTGGAACTGTAAGAAACGAAAACTCAACACCCTCTTCCTCTGCATGTTCAATCTCTTCAATATCAGCGGGCATTTCAGAACGTGTTCTTCTGTAGGCAATGATTACTGATTCTGCACCCAAACGAAGGCTTGTCCTTGCTGCATCAATAGCAACATTACCTCCACCAATAATCACAACTTTCTTACCTGGAACTCTTCTGTTGCCAAGAGCCACATTTCTCAAAAACTCTACTGAATCAATAACACCTTTGCCTGCATATAAATCTTCTCCCGCTATGCCGAGTTTATGGGATTTATGAGCACCAATGGCAAGAAAAAATGCTTCAAATCCATCCTGTTTCAGAGACTTGAGAGTTATATCTTTTCCAAACCTGGTATCGTAGCAAAACTCAACACCAAGAGATTCAATCATTGCAACCTCTCGGTCAATCACCTCACGAGGCAGCCGGTATCTTGGTATTCCAACCATCATCATACCACCGGCAACGGGCAGGGATTCAATCACCTTTACCTTATATCCCATCAGAGCCAGATAATAGGAGGCAGAGAGTCCGGCAGGTCCGGCACCAATAACACAGACCTTTTTTCCATTAGAAGGTTTCTGAGGAGGATTGAGATATTGCCCGAGAGACATTGCACGTTCGGCAGCAAAAGCCTTGAGAAACTTGATTGAAACAGGCGTATCTATCCTTGCCCTGACACACATCATCTCACATGGTCGGGTGCAAACCAGACCGCAAACCCAGGGAAGTGGATTATCACGCCGAATAACGTCAATTGCCTCGGCATCTTTACCCTCTCCAATCAGGCTTAAGTATGTTGGTATATCGATACCCGCAGGACATGCCATCTGGCAAGGTGAAGGGGATAATCTTATGCAGTCCATTGATGCACAGTTGCCAGTCTCAAGGTGGCTTTGAAATATTTCACGCTCATTTGCCAGAACTGCTTTAATATGTTGACCGATTTCTAAACCAATTTTATCTGAATTGCTTTGTTCCAAACCATTCTTATCTTGGTGATACTCTTCCATAAGTTCATCAACAGCATGAAGGTGCTCATTGCCTGCATGTCCATTGGATATCTCTTCAACAAGTCTTAAAATTTGCTCTGAAATGCGTCTGGTCTTTGGTTCTTTAATATATCCTGAATCAAGCCGCTCAGACAGGTAAATTATAGTTGAATGAACCGGACAGATTGCATTATCCATGTCCTCTCCTTTATTTAAAATGCAGAGTTTTCAAGTGATGCAACATGGCAGGCATGACGCTCTCTTTTTATCTGGCTCAGTTCTTTAACCTTGCCAAACTTAAGAGAACCTGTAGTGCAGGTGGCAACACAAGCGGGTTTTAGCCCCTTATCAATACGATCCATGCAGTAATCACATTTTTCCACTTTGCCAAGTTCTTCATTCCACTGAGGTGCCCCCCAAGGACACGCAGAGATACATGCCTTGCAGCCAACACAAAGTGACTTGTCCACAAAAACAATACCATCGCTGTGACGCTGCTGCATGGCTCCCGTTGGGCAGACAGAGACGCACCATGGATTTTCGCAGTGGAAACATGGCATAAAAATAAAAGATGTCCGTGGAAGACCATCTATAAAATTGGGACCAACCTCAACAATTTGGCACAGCTTGGGTCCAGGGGGGATATTTTTATTGGATTTACACTGGATTTCGCAGGTATGACATCCAATACACTTTTTTACATCCTGAAACAGATAGTGCTTACTCATTTAGTCCTCCGTCAGCAGGAATTCTCCTGCCTGTTACTTTGCAAAAATATTAACACATTGAGATTATGTGAAGTGCCATATAGCAATTAACATGCCATCTAACTAGTACTTGAAAAGATTGTGATTATTGCATTAACTGCACAAGATTAGCTAATGCAAAAAGCGGATATTAACGCAGTAAAAAAGTTGCATGGCAATATTTTTACTGCATCTACACTATAAAAAAGGGCAGTAAGTGCATTTTTTTTATTGCATGGTGGTTTGCAATATTCAATTTGACTTAACCGTTAATACGTGCATAAATTCTTCCTAAGAATTTATTAATTATTCGAGTTGCAATCGAAGAATAATTGCACCAAAGTCTTGCTTATATTTAAAAATATTTAGAAAATCAGAATGGTTTGCATCATACAATTTAACGAATCAGAATACAACAATAGAAACAGGATATAAAAAGCATGAATTTTGATGTTGTTATAGTGGGTGGAGGTCCAGCAGGACTTTTTTCTGCCTATTATCTTATGGAACACTCTCGCCTTAAAGTGCTGATGATCGAAAAGGGTAAAAAACCCCTTTCCAGAAAATGCCCTAACCACAACCTTCAAAGGTGCGTGGGATGTGAGCCATGTAATATACTTTCAGGTGTAGGGGGAGCTGGACTCTATTCTGATGGTAAACTCAACTTTATCCCGCGACTTGGCAAGACTGATCTGACCCAATTCATGTCTCTGTCATCAGCACAGGCATTGATTGATGAAACAGAAACCATATTTACCCGATTCGGCATGGATGGACCAGTCTATCCAACGAACATGGAAGAGGCAAAGGAGATTCGCAAGGATGCCAAGCGATTTGGCATTGATCTTCTGCTGATTAAGCAGAAACATCTTGGCAGCGACAATCTGCCTAAATACATTGCAGATATGGCAGCCTATATTGAATCAAAAGGTATGGTGCTCCATACATCTGAAGAGGTTCTTGATATAACGTCAGAAACTGTCTCTGACGTTCCTTCTGATATTACACAAAAAAGAAGGGTGACCGGTGTAATTACCAATAAGGCTACATATCAGGCAGATAACGTCATTCTTGCTCCGGGGCGAATAGGTGCCAACTGGGTTGGAACCTTAGCCCAGAAACACGGGATTAACGTATCGCAGCGAGGAATTGAGGTTGGTGTCAGAGTGGAGGTTCACAATGATATCATGGATGATCTGTGCAATATCATATATGATCCAACTTTTTTTATCCGTACCACAAAATATGATGATATGACACGTACTTTTTGCACCAATCAGGGCGGTTTTATCTCTCTTGAGAATTACAAGGATTTTGTCTGTGTCAATGGTCATGCCTATGCCGGAAAAAAATCATCCAATACCAATTTTGCCTTTCTCTCCAAAGTTGTTCTTACAGAACCTGTGACAGACAATCAGGCTTATGGGGAGTCCATTGGAAGGCTTTCGGCAATCATCGGAGGTGGCAAGCCCATTTTACAGAGATTCGGAGATTTGAAAAGAGGCAGGCGTTCTACCTGGAATCGCATCAGAAAAGGTTATATTGAACCGACCATGACAAATGTCGTGTGCGGAGATATTGCCATGGCTCTGCCGGAGCGGATTCTGTCCAATCTGATTGAAGGGCTTGAAACACTTAATTTGGTTGTACCAGGAGTATCCAATGACGAAACTTTGCTCTATGCACCCGAAATAAAATTTTTTGCCACCCAGATTGAGACTGACAATGATCTTGAAACTGCGATAAAAGGTATGTATGTTGCCGGAGATGGTCCGGGAGTTGCCGGCAATATTGTCTCTGCTGCTGCAACCGGTCTGGTTCCGGCAAAGAAAATTATTGCCTTGATGTCGTAAATAATCTGTAGGGAGGCACGGCTGTGCATCTCTACTTTCATACAAAAATTTAAATTACAGGAAAAACAAACATGAATCTTGAGGAGTACTGTCCTAAAAAACTGCTTACACCTGAAAAAGCAGTGAAAAAGATATCTAATGGCAGCAGGGTATTTATTGGTACAGGTTGTGGAGAGCCCCAGCGATTGATTGAGGCAATGGTTGCAAATCCATCAATTCAGGATATAGTCGTTTATCAGATGCTATCTTCAACGCTTGCCAAATATGTTGATAACAGGGATTTTATCTACAGGTTCAGTCTAAAGCTCTTTATCGTCAGTGTTGCCATGCGTCAGGCTGCGTTTGAAGGAAAAATTGACTATATACCGGTCTATCTTTCCCAGATTCCTGAAATATTCAAAAGCCGTGAAATAGGACTTGATGTGGCACTGATTCAGGTAAGCCCTCCAGACAGATTCGGATTCTGCAGCCTCGGGATTTCAGTTGATATAACCCTTGCAGGAATGCAGGCTGCCGAGGTTGTCATCGCCCAGATCAACCCGAGTATGCCAAGAACCTGGGGTGACAGTCTGGTTCATGTGGATGAGATTGACTATTTAGTAATTTATGATGAACCGCTTGTCGAGTCTATTGCCAAAGTCAAGGATCCGGCAATTGCGGAACGTATAGGCCACTATATCAACCAGCTTGTGGATGATGGTTCAACCATTCAGGTAGGTTTTGGTCATCTGCCAAATGAGGTGATTCGCTATCTTGACAACAAAAAGGATTTAGGGCTTCATACCCACGTTATTACTGACGGACTGCTGCCCCTGTTTGAGAAAAAGGTTATAAACAACAGGCACAAGTCATATCTGCCTGGAAGGGTGGTTGCATCGCTCTGCATGGGGTCACATAAACTTTATGACTATGTGCACAACAACCCGATGTTCTATTTCCGCTCGTCAGAGTTTGTAAATGACCCAAATGTTATCGCAAGAAATGACAACTTTATATCCATAAGTTCAGCACTTGAGGTTGATCTGACAGGTCAGATATGCACTGATTCCCAGGGTTATCTATTCTATAGCGGGATCGGGGATCAGGTTGATTTTATCAGGGGCAGCAGCATGTCCAAAGGGGGATTCTCAATTATTGTCATCCCTTCCACTGCAGAAAATGGAGAGGTATCAAGGATTGTTCCACATCTGAGTGAAGGGGCGGGGGTTGCCACAACCAGAGGTGATATTGACATTGTTGTTACCGAGTATGGAATTGCAGAGCTTCGTCGTAAAAGCATTTACCAGAGGGTCATTGAGCTTGCCCAGATTGCACACCCTAAATTCCGGCAGGAGCTTATTGATGAGGCAAAGAAGAGAAGATACATCTTCCCTGATCAGATGACCCCGTCAAGCCAGGATCTTCTCTTTCTTGATGATTACCAATATACAAAAATGCTTCCAATGGGTAAACATCTTCAATTTAGACCACTTCTTCCGTCAGATGAGTTTGAATCACGAAATTTTTTCTACTCTCTTCAGGAGGACACGATCTATTACCGGTTTTTCAACAAGCGTAAGGTCTTTTCAAGGGAGATGCTCCAGAAGCAGTGGGCAAATGTTGATTACCGCAGAAACATGAGCATAATAGGTCTGCGTCAGATAGGCAGAAGAAAGCAGATAATTGCAATAGGATCCTATGCCGAGGCTGAAGAGAATGCGGCTGAAGTGGCATTTTTGGTAAAAGAGGATCTGCATGGTCTTGGTATCGGCTCTTATCTGCTTGAGATTTTAGAGGTAATTGCAAGAAAGAACGGCTACAGCCGGTTTGTGGCAACTGTACTTGCAGAGAATCGTAAAATGATACGAGTATTCCAGAAACGCTACCCCAATTCAAAGGTTGTCCGTACAGGGGGCGGAGAGGTTGAGGTGATTATGGAGTTTCCACCATTACCTGAATCTGAGTCAAAGCCTAAAGAGTAGCTTTGTTCTATTAGGAATAAAAATTAAATAATGCCCTCTAAAGCAAGGTCATAATTTGTAGTAGGGTTTAACCATGGTTAAA
>CAXNND010000054.1:0-8275 GCA_964203105.1 Desulfamplus sp. | reverse complement strand
AAGATGCTCTCTTTGCATAGAATCAGAAACAGAAGATCAAATTCCTCTCTAGTGATGCGGAAAAGATCAAATTCTTCATACTCATTTGAATAATCAATATAGAAACGCAGCTTCTGAAAATTAGATGTTATGACATATCTGCATTCAGGTTGATTATTTTTGTAGCCGAAAGCCTGTCCTGTAATAGTGTTTAAATCTTTTGTGCTGGTTGATTTTAGTTCAATTACAGCTTTTGCTTTATTATTTTTTAATACAGCACCATCAGCTTTTTTAGCATCAGACTTATTTTTCAATTCACGCACTAAATTAAAGTTATCATCAGGTTTAAGAGTGTATCCTAAAACATCAACAAATATATCTCGTAAAAAACCATCTTGATACTCTTCTTCTTTTAATTTTTTGATTACATCTATCTTTTGAATAGAATAATTTTGTTGAAATATTTGATAGGCATTTTCAAGCTGGTCTTTATCTATGGCTGCCAAGTGAGTTTTAACTACTGATTTTTGAAAAATTGACATATTTTGAAACCTTGTAAATATCTTTTAACAATCAATCGAGATAATTTTTTATCAGGGTTGGATTATTGATTTAATCCTTGAACACACAACGATTTATTGATCCTTGTGTCAGGACAACACATTTAACCATAGGGTAAATGTCACTGCCGACAGCATTGTGCAGGCTGAAAGTGCTGCAACCGCAAAATCTGGATCGCCATCCATCTCCTGTGCCATTACATAGACCATTGTTGCCGTAGGAGATGCAAGCAGTATCAGTGCTGGCAGATATTCAGATGGCGGAATGGAAAAAAATGTGAACATCATGACCCCTACACCTGGCATTACAATCAGTTTTAGCAGGCTTATCTCAACTATCTGAAGCAGATATGAGCGTATAACCTTAAAAGAGATTGTTGCCCCTATGAGCAGCAGTGCAAGCGGAAGAGCCATACCACTCAAGATTGAAAGTGTTCTTTCAACAAGCATGGGCAAAGCTATCTCAGACAGGGAGAAAATTATGCCAGCAATTGCAGACAGAATTATAGGATGTCTCACAATGGCTCGTAGGTTTGCTGCCAGTATCTCTTTTTTACGTTTATTATTACGGATGGCTCTATCTGAATCTGCAGAGCTATGAATATTGCCTCTATCAGCAGTGGTTGCACAATTGTCCTTACTGTCCGAATAGAACTGTAAAACAGCAACAGCAAGAATGTTCTGAAGTATCATAATAAAACCTGCAAAAATGCTTGCATTGGCAAACCCTGAATCACCAAGGTAATAAAATACAACTGCAAGCCCTATATATCCAAAATTTCCATGAAAGGCACTTTGTGTAAAAGTGCCTTTCATTTTCTTAGGCATGGCTGACAGCCTTGTGAACAACCACGCAAAACCTGACACTATAAAAAGCGAAGCAAATGTGATGAGCAAAATTTTTATATTAAACTCGTCGCGAAATGATGCTTTGGCAACAGCACTGAAAATCATGGCAGGAATTGCAATGTAATAGACAATTCTGTTTGCGGGTCCAAGAAACATACTTGGCATGAAATCCCTCTTTCTTATCAACCAGCCAATGGCAATTATCAGAAAAATAGGTATAATTGTTGAAACAATCTGCATGGTTCTTGCTAAACCTCAGTGATGTTTATAGTTCTTGTGGTTAAAAATATTTTCTAATTGACAGGCTAATGCCTTACTTTAAAAAAAGATATGTTGCAATGTTTTTTATTGCAAAAGATAATCGTATTGCATAATGTCAAAAAAAGCTTTAATGGCAGTTAATAGAGCGTCGCAGACGCACAATAGAGCTATTATTAATCTGCAAAGGCAGCAAGAAAAGATTTTAACGAAAATCAACACGGAGAAAAAATATCATGGCACTATGGGATAAGCTAAAAGCTGAATTCATTGATATCATTGAATGGACTGATGATTCTGCCAACACAATGGTTTATCGGTTTCCACGATATGACAACGAGATCAAATACAGTGCACAGCTCATTGTCCGTCAGTCTCAGGCAGCTGTATTTGTAAACAGAGGGCAGGTTGCTGATATTTTTCCATCAGGACACTACTCTCTTGATACTGACAATCTCCCTATTCTTTCAACTCTTGCCGGATGGAAATATGGTTTTCACAGCCCTTTTAAAGCAGAAATCTATTTTGTTAATCTTAAAAATTTTACAAACCTAAAGTGGGGCACAAAAAATCCTGTTATTCTTAGGGATCCTGAATTCGGACCAGTCAGACTCAGGGCGTTTGGTACCTATGTTGTAAAAATATCCGACCCTGCACGATTTATCAGAGATATTGTTGGAACAGATGGACGATTTACACTTGAAAAGGTTACGGAACAGCTCAGAAATCTTATTATCACACGTTTTTGCGATCTTTTAGGAGACAAAAATATTCCTGTACTTGATCTGGCAGCAAGTTATGATGAACTATCAACTGTTCTTACAAAGATTATAGCACCTGAATTTTTAGAGTATGGACTGGATGTTACAAAACTTCTTGTTGAAAATATCTCATTTCCAGTTGAAGTTGAAGAGGCAATGGATAAAAGAAGCAGTATGGGAATTGTGGGAAATCTTGATAACTACTTTAAATTCCAGAGTGCCAATGCAATGGAGACTGCTGCCCGTAACCCTGGAGGCGATGCTGCTGCTGGTGTTGGAATGGGTATGGGGTTTGCCATGGCAAATCAGATGGCAGAGGCAATGAGAAGCCAATACCGCCATGATAATCAGTATGACAGGGTTGCCGACCCAAACATATCAGCATTATCAAATAGAACTGATCCCAAGTCAACTCCGCCACCTCTTCCGGCAACGCCTCCGCCACTGCCTGCAACAGAGCCGTCTGTGGAGTATTATGTTGCTATGGAGGGAAGAAGGCTCGGACCTATAGAACTGAACATTATCCTTCGCAATGTAAAAAAAGGGAAGATTCTACCAGAGACTCTTATATGGCATCAGGGGCTTGATGGTTGGCAAAAAGCAGAGACTCTTGAGGAGATCGCCTCTGCTTTTAAAAGTCTCCCTCCTCCGCTTCCTGATCAAAAATCAACCGGAGGTTACTAATGCCAAACTGCGTTAACTGTTCAGCCCCCCTTCCATCCAACTCAATAGAGTGCGAATATTGCGGCAGTCGTAATGACACAGACCTTAAAGGCATCCATGAGTTTACCACTCAAGAGGTTCATTCTCAACGTATCTGCCCAAAGTGCAATATAACCCTTCAGACTATTGATCTTAAAATAGATGGCAAATTTTTGATTGAACGGTGCGAAGAGTGCTTTGGGTTGTTTTTTGATTCAGGAGAGATTGAAGCTCTTCTTGATGCTTCAGTCAAAAATGTTTACACGATCAACTTGAAAAAACTGGATAACATAAATCTTGCAATGACACCCAAAGATGCTGCCAATGTTATCTATATTAAATGCCCGGTCTGCTCCAGATTTATGAATCGGGTTAGCTTTGGAATCAAAAGCGGCGTAATTATAGATAGATGCAAAGAGCATGGCGTCTGGCTCAATGCTGGTGAACTACGTCATCTGTTTGAGTGGAAAAAAGCAGGCGGCAAGCTCCTCCATGAACAAATAGAGGCAGAAAACAGGTTACATAAACAAACTTCACAAACGATATAATATGGAGATGACCATGAAAATTCTTAACCCGGGAACAGAAAAATTTGAACACCTTGACGCTGAATCACAGAGGTTAATGCTAAAAACCATTGGTTTTTTTGAAAATAAAGGCAAGGAGAAACTTAAAGAAGATTACAATGCAAGAGTCTGGTATGCCGACTTTCTTGAATTTATTAAAAAGGAGCAGATATTTTATAAATTTCTGACACCATCAAAATATGGCAAAGAGGGGTGCCGATGGGATACAGCCAGAAACTGTGATTTTAACGAAATACTTGGATTTTATGGGCTTCCTTACTGGTACACATGGCAGGTAACCATTTTGGGTCTTGGACCTATCTGGATGGGTAACAATGAGCAATTAAAGCAAAAGACAGCAGAACTTCTTGAGCAGGGTGAAATATTTGCATTTGGACTTTCAGAAAAGGAGCATGGAGCTGATCTCTACTCAAGTGAAATGGTGCTCACGCAGTTGTCAGAGGGCAAATATGTGGCAGATGGCGGAAAATATTATATTGGAAACGCCAATAAAGCTGGTCTTGTCTCTGTATTTGCCAAAGATTCTGACACTGACGAGTATGTTTTTTTTACTGCTGACCCAAAACATGAAAATTACAATCTGGTTAAAAATGTTGTGAGCAGCCAGTCTTACGTTGCTGAATTTGGGCTTCATGGATATCCTGTGACAGAGGCCGATATTCTCTCAAGAGGAGACCATGCCTGGGATTGTGCCCTCAATACAATAAATGTCGGAAAATACAATCTTGGCTGGGCATCAATTGGAATCTGCACGCATGCTCTTTTTGAAGCGATAAACCATGCTTCAAAGAGAAGCCTTTACGGAAAATTTGTCACTGATTTTCCCCATGTTCAGGCACTTATGACAGATGCCTTTGTACGCCTTACAGCCATGAAGCTGTTTGCCCGAAGAAATGCAGACTACATGAGAAGTGGCTCAAAAGATGACAGACGATATCTTCTCTACAACCCTTTGACAAAAATGAAGGTTACAACTCAGGGTGAAGAGGTTATAAATCTTATGTGGGATGTTGTTGCAGCTAAGGGTTTTGAAAAAGATACCTATTTTGAAATGGCTGCTATTGATATCAGGGCACTTCCAAAACTTGAAGGGACAGTCCATGTAAATATGGCACTTATAATTAAATTCATGGCAAACTACCTTTTTGCCCCTGCCAAGATGGCTGAAATTCCGATGGTGGATATAGCTGGAAATGATGATTTCCTGTTTAATCAGGGACCAACAAAGGGGCTTGGCAAAACAGTATTTCACGATTTTAACGAGGCATACGCAAGCGTTGATCTGCCAAATATCTCGATTTTCAGGGAGCAGATTGCTATTTTCAAGGAGATGCTGATAAGTGCCTCTCCTGAAAAAGAGCAGTCCAAAGATATAGATTTTCTGCTGATTCTTGGTGAGCTGTTTGCGGCTGTAGCCTATGGGCAGTTGATAATTGAAAATGCAGTTCTGAGAAAGGTTGACAACGATATTCTGGATCAGATTTTTGATTTTATGATAAGAGATTTTTCAAAATATGCCCTTCAACTCTATTCAAAGAGCAGCAGCAATGAAAAGCAGATGGAGTTTGCAATTAAAATGATCAAAAAACCTCAACTCAACAAGGAGCGTTTCAAAAGGGTATGGGAAAATTACGTATTATCATTAAAAGATACCTATGAAATGAACAAATAAAAAGTTGACAAACCATCGGTAGGTAAAGTATTCTCAGTTTTAAAATATTGTCATATTATGCAATTAAAAAACAGCCACTTAAGACAAAATGGTTCCGTGTATTTAACCCTTTTGTCTGTGGCTGTTATCATTTGTTCTCAAAATACCAACCCGCTATCAGGAGGAAAATTCATGGCATTAACCAAAACCGATATCACAGACAAAATTCAACATAGCCTTAATATTTCAAGAACCACCGCATATAACATAATGGAAGATTTTCTCAAAATCATCAAAGATAGCCTTACCAATGGTGATGATGTAATGATAAGCGGATTTGGAAAATTCTGTGTCAATGAAAAGAGAGCAAGAAAAGGGAGAAATCCTGCCACTAACGAGGAGATGAATCTTCCCGCAAGAAGGGTTGTGACATTCAAATGTTCAGGCAAACTCAGAGATATTGTTAATGGAGATATCTATTCCTGATATATAACAATCTAAATAAAACATATTCTACTGTTCAAGATTTGACAACTTTCCAAAAGTTGTCAAATCTCATTTTTTTTCTTGTCTTCAGAACAGGGCATTAATTACCGTTTTATATCCTGAAACCTGAAGACCAGTTCATCTTTTGCCACCATCCCAAGCTCATGCCTTGCAATGTATTCAATATAGCTGATATCGCTTTTAAGACGATCGACCTTTCTTTCAAGCACAGTGTTGGCTTGATTTATTGCATTATTTTCACTTATTATAGCCTTCTCCTGCAACCTCAGACGATGTACATCCATAAAGCCATTTTTGCCATATAGTATCAAAAATGCTAAAACTGTCATCACAGATATTACTGTAAAATAGATTGTCTTTGACATAAATATTTAACCTTTTGTTGTTACTGTTTGAATATTGAAATGACAAGCATGAATCCAATAGCTCCTGCACATATAAAACCCGCAATTCCTGGCAATGAAAGACCCAAAACCAGCGGTGCAACAGCAAAGCATAGCAACATAGCAGATGCAATAATCAGGGCAGCAATAATGATGGCTATTGCTATTTTGTTGTTTGCCTGATGGTGGGCAGAAATAATTCTCTCCAGCCGCTGAAGATCAATGCCAATCGTGAGCCTCCCTTTGCGTAACTGACGTATAATTGCAAGTGATTCTCTTGGAATGCTCTGAAGCAGTTTGAGCGACTCGGAAGAGACGCGACTCATATCATCAGATATTCGTGATGGTGAAAAGCGAGCCATCTTTGCCTTTTTGATGTATGGAGCAGCATGGCTCATCATGTCAAACCCGGGATCAACCATCTGGGCAACCCCTTCCACCGCAGTAAAAGCCTTGAGCATCAGAAAAGTTTCAGGCAGAAGTTTTAGCCTGTGGTTCAGTGATATCTGAACAATATCTTGAAGCATCTTTCCCATGTTTATATTTTTGAGTGCAGCACCATCTAAATATTGACCTATAAATCCTGCAATATCCTTTTCAAGTGCCCTTAAATCCGGCTCTTCATCATAATCTGTCAACTCAAGCAGAAGCCGGCTCACCTGAGAGGTGTTCTGCATAACTGTACCTGCAATCATATCAACAAAAATTTCCCGCGAGTATTGATCCACAAACCCCATGATTCCAAAATCGACGGGGCAGAGAACATTATCAGGCAGAACAAAAATGTTGCCGGGATGAAGATCACCGTGAAAAAATCCATATTCAAGCACCTGGGTCAGAATAAAATCTGCACCACGTTTTGTCAGAAGTTTTCTGTCATAACCTTTGGCATCCAATGTTCTGACCTCAGATATTTTGATTCCATCAACATACTCCATTGTCAGTATTGAGCAGGTTGTATGTTCAAGATAGACTTTTGGAATATAGATTCCATGGCCAGAACTCGAAATATTACGCTTATTCGGATTATTAGCGAAGCTGGCTCTATCAGAGCCAGCTCCAATATTGGCAGATATGTTATCTGATGGAAACTGCCTTCCAACCCTCAGCATGTTTGAGGCTTCAAGGGTATAATCAAGCTCTTTTTCCAGGGTTGATGCAAATTCCTGGACAATTTTCACAGGTCTGAAAAAAGAGAGATCTTCAATGTGATGCTCCATCAATGTGGCAAGATGGAGAAGTATCTCCAAATCAACCTCAATCAGCCGTTTGATTCCTGGACGCTGAATTTTAACAGCAACCTTTTCACCTGTTTTCAGTAGTGCCCGATGAACCTGACCAATTGATGCAGAGGCAAATGGTCTATGTTCAATAGATTGAAACGGAGTTGAGATTCTATCAGTTGCCGAAGTGACTGATTCTGAATTGACTCCATCTTCACCTGTCACAATAAAGCATGATTTATCACCTGTATTGACGATTGACTTGAACTCTGACGCAATAATCAACTCAACCTCTAAAAAGCTGAATGGAGGCACATTGTCCTGGAGTTTTTCAAGTTCATGGATAAACGGAAGGGGTATAAGATCAGGTCTTGTAGAGAGAATCTGTCCAAACTTGATAAATGTGGGTCCAAGCTCCTCAAAAATGAGTCTTACCCGCTCCTGCTGGGTAAGTCGTTCAACTTTTTCCCGTTTTTTTCTTGATATCATCTGAAGACCAACCTCAAGATACTGTTCGATATTTAGAATATCCACAATATTGTCAAATCCATATTTGAACAAAATTGCAAGTATCTGGCGATACCGGTTTACATGACGGTAGGTTCTTCCAATAATGTCAATACTTCTTAGATTCAGCATGATTGTAATAGGCAGTTACTGTCAAGCTGTGAGTAGCTCCAGTCTCCCCAGACAGTTTCAATGATATGGTCCAAAAGAGGATAGACAAGCTCGTTAGCAGCCTTTCCATAGAGCAGATCAATGTGGCTCGCACCTTCAATTATAAAATCGATCAACTGACTTTTATCACCGGTAAT
>CAXNND010000053.1:0-8369 GCA_964203105.1 Desulfamplus sp. | reverse complement strand
ACAAGGTTACAGGCAAAAGATGCTTTTTCATGGCATTCCCCTGGCGATGGACAGGTGGTGACGGCTGCATTGTAAGGGTTCTCGCTATTGTCGATCCTGAGCAGAAATTCAGGTTTGAGACAGGGAAATAGAAAATTTTGTAAAAGAGCCGTATTCAGGGAAACTTATTGATGATATCAACCGAACAAACGTGTTTTCTGTGTAATCTAAGGAGACTAAATGATTGTAAATGAGATAGTTGCAAAAGCTAAGCAAGAGAAGAGGAGTGTCCTCACTGAAATTGAGGCAAAACAGATTTTAGCCGAAATAGGCATAAACTGCACAGATACCCGCCTTGCAGCCTCAAAAAAGGATGCTGTCGAGTTAAGCGAAAAAATTGGATATCCTGTGGTGTTGAAAATATCATCAGTTGATATTACCCACAAGAGCGATGCAGGTGGAGTAAAAGTTAATCTTAAAAGCAGAGATGAGGTTGAACAAGCCTTTGACAGAATAATGGAATCCGCAATAGCTAAATACCCTAATGCCAATATTGAAGGGGTTTCTGTTCAGGCAATGGCTAAACCAGGAATAGAGATCATCATGGGAATGATCAAGGATGCCAGTTTTGGTCCAGTGGTAATGTTTGGACTTGGAGGAGTCCTGGTTGAGGTTCTCAAAGACGTTTCGTTCCGTATCGTTCCAGTTGAGAAAAAAGACGCTGTGGAGATGATCGAAGAGATCAAGGGCAAGAAACTTTTAGAAGGCTATCGTGGACAGGATCCTGTGGATATTTCGTATTTGCAGGATATGCTGCTCAAACTTTCAGATTTTGTAGATAAGACACCAGAGATCGAAGAGATCGATATGAATCCTGTTTTTGCCTATAAAGAGGGGGCGGCGGTGGTCGATGCACGGATCATTCTCTCTACCGATTGATGATCAACCCTGTATGTGTTTAAAAAGAATCAAAATCAATCAGCCAAACGAAGTGATATAAAGGATGGTACACAGCCATGATGGACTTATTTTTTAAACCGAAATCGGTTGCTGTAGTCGGAGCCAGCGGAACTCCCGGAAAGTTAGGTTATGTAATTTTAAAAAATATCTTTGATAGTGATTTTAGCGGAAAGGTTTATCCGGTAAATCCGAAATCAGAAGAGATATTAGGATATAAGGTATATCGTTCTGTGACAGCAATACCAGATGAAGTTGATTTGGTTGTCACAGTTCTTCCAACCCCTAAAATGACTGTTGCAACGGTCGAAGAGTGTGCTAAAAAAGGTGTGAAGGCGGTCATTATCGAATCTGCCGGATTTGCTGAAATGGGTGGAGAAGGGAAGGTTTTTCAGCAGCAGATTGTTGATATTGTCAAGAAAAACGATATTCGGGTGATGGGTCCGAACTGCTCCGGTATTGTTTCTCGGGATATTGTAACATCAATTTATCCCATGACCAAAAAGGTTCCCAAGGGGAACGTAGTGCTTATTGGACAATCCGGTCTTTTAGCGGCTGGAATGGCATCGGATATTGTGGAAAATGAAAGTTTAAATATCAGTAAAGTGTGCTCAATTGGAAACAAGTGCGATGTCAATGAAAATGACTTGTTAGAATACTTTGGTAATGAAGATGGTATCGATGTTATTTCAATGTACTTAGAGACGATTTCCGATGGAAGAAACCTGACCAGGATCGCCAAAAAGGTTGCTGCCAAAAAGCCTGTCATTTTCTTGAGCGGCGGACGTACCGAAGCCGGTGCAAGGGCGGCAATGAGCCATACAGGCAGCATTGCAAGCAATGCCAAAATTGTAGAAGCAGCAGCTAAACAGACTGGTATGATCATGGCAGATGATTTTACGGAATTAAAAGACTTTGCCAAAGTCTTTTCAACTCAGCCTCTTCCCAAAGGAAATAGAGTTGCAGTAATCACTTTAGCTGGAAGCGTGGGTGTTAATGTTTCTGATCTGTGTGCAAATTTCGGGTTGGAGCTTCCCAAACTGACTAAGGAAACAACAGAAAAATTGAAAGACATGTTCGATACTCCTGTATCAAATCCTGTGGACCTATATTTTTCTGTAACCAAAATCGGTTTCACAAAAACTTTGGAAACCACTTTCCCTGATGCACTTAGAGATCCTAATATTGATGCGGCGTTATTGATCCTCGCCGGTTTTGAATATACCCAGGAAGCGGTTCAGAAAAAAATCATCCAGAAGATCGTCCGGGAGGTTGGAAAACCGGTGATAATCTGCATGATTGTTGGATACAATAGATATAAGAACGTTATTATGGACGAAATGGGAAAAGAGCTGCCGGTCTTTCCTTCCCTGATATCCGGGGTAAAGGCTCTCAGTAAACTCTGTGAATACGGTATCAAAAAACAAAAATTATCAGCCTAAGAGGGGAGAGCGTATGGCTTACGAGAACATCATTTTAGAAAAAGAAGAAAATATTGCAGTTATTACATTCAACCGTCCAGAGGCGATGAATGCCCTTAATATCAAAACAAGGGCGGAATTTACGGCAGCAGTCAAGAGTGTCGAAGAAGATGATGCCATAAAAGTGCTGATTTTAACAGGTTCAGGAAAAGCGTTTGTTGCTGGTTCTGATATCAAAGAGTTCCATGCCACGACTTCTTACGCAGCACATAATATCGTCCGTTTAGGCTCCATTGTTGAAAAGCTCGGTAAACCTGTCATCGCAGCAGTTAACGGCTTCTGTCTTGGCGGTGGCTGCGAGGTTGCTATGGCTTGTGATCTGATTATTGCCTCTGAAAAGGCGAAATTTGGTCAGCCAGAAATAAATCTTGGCATCATTCCCGGAGGTGGCGGCACCCAGCGTCTGCAGCGGCTCATTGGAGTTTGCAGAGCCAAAGAACTCATTTTTACAGGTGATATTATCAAAGCTGATGAGGCGGAGAGGATTGGGCTTGTCAATCGTGTTGTTGGTATGGATGAGCTGATGCCCACGGCAAAAGAGATTGCCAAAAAGATCGCTACCAAGAGTGCGGCAGCACTGAAACTTGCAAAGCAGGCGATCAACAAGGGTATGCAGACCAGCCTCCAGGACGGTCTTGACTATGAATATGAAATGTATGCCTTGTCGCTCTCTTTGGAGGACAAAGCTGAAGGGGTAAATGCGTTTCTTGAAAAAAGAACTCCGACTTTTGTCGGTCGGTAATACTGCTTTTTATTAATTTAATCAGGATATCAACATAAACAGATAACAAGTCAAACAAGTGAGGAACAAGTCAATGGAAAACATGGCAAATAAAGTAGCCCGAATTCCGAATTTAGTGGACTGGTCAACGGGCGAGGTTAGGTTGATGAGTTCAAAATGTAATTCTTGTGGAACCTACTTTTTCCCAAAGGAACATTATCAACATCGTCCTGGATGCTCAAGAGAGGGTGTAGAAAGTGTTCTGCTTCCCAAGAAAGGAAAGCTCGCAAGTTATACCGTTCAATATTATCCCTGTCCCGCACCATTTAAAACAGATAACAAGATCACTCCATACGGTATCGCCCTGGTCGAGTTTGAAAACGAAAAAATTCAGGTTACCGGTATTATAACAGATACTGATCTGAAATCTCTAAAAATCGGGATGGAAATGGAAACGACCATTCTTGATATGTTTACCAATGAGGAAAAACAGACAGTGGTAACCTGGGCGTTCCGGGCTGTTAAATAATCGATTTTACGATAACCATAAGAAGGGATAATAACGATGAGAGATGTATATATTATTGGAACCGGAATACACCCCTGGATGGGTTTTTCCGAGAAAGTATTCTCCGATTTCGCAACTGTGGCTGTTGACACTGCCTTGAAAGACGCAAACATAGAATGGAAAAGAATTCAGGCAATCATGGCAGGGATTTTTATCTATGGTGGTAACGCAGGTCACCTTTCCGGTCAATATTTAGAAAGTGTTTTTGGCGAAACCGGTGTACCGGTAGTCAACGTTTACAATGCCTGCGCTACCGGCTCTGCCGCCATCAGAATGGCGTACAACAGTGTCGCTGCCGGCGAGACCGATACTGCCTTAGCATTTGGTGCCGACGTATCACCAAAAGGCTTTCTGACCGCCAAATCAGACAATGCTGTTCAGGACAGGGATGTCATCAGATGGAAAATGGGCGGTCTGCCTAACCCTATTTATTGGGCTTTAGAATGCCGGAAAAGAATGGAAAAATACGGCACAACCGAAGAGGATTTGGCATTGGTCAAGGTTCTTATGAGCGAGTATGGATCCAAGAATCCTCATGCCCGTTTTAAAAAGGTTTACACCCTGGAAGAGGTTTTAAAATCTGTTTATGTCTGTGATCCTTTAAGGCTATATGAAATTTGTCCGGTGAGTACCGGCGCTGCTGCTGTTATCATTACTGCTGACAAGGAGTTGATAGGCAAAGCTGACAAACCGGTGAAGATTAACGCAACCACCATGGGAAGCTCCATGTATGGTGATCCGACAATCCGCATTTCTGCCCTTTCATGCCCAGCTATTCCCGAAGCTCCAATGTTGAGTGAAAGCTACTCTGCTTCCCGTCAGGCCTATGAAAAAGCAGGTATAGGTCCCGAAGATATTGATGTGCTGGAGTTGCCTGACAATAGCTCTTGGCACTATTTAGTCTATTTAGAAACATGCGGGTTCTGCAAAGAGGGGGAAGCAGATAAAATGCTGCGGGATGGAGAGACGAAAATCGGCGGGAAACTGCCTGTAAATCCGAGTGGTGGATTCTCTTCACATGGTGAGGCTCTTTCCGCCCAAGCTCTCTGGCAGGTGATTGAGTGTGCTAATCAACTCAGAGGAAGATGCGGTGAGCGTCAGGTTGCAAATCCAAAAGTTGCCATGGCACAGACTTATGGATTGATGGGTAACAGCGGAACAACTCTGCTTTCATTATAACATACTGTTCATGGTCATAAATTGCAGTTCTTATAGTATCAGGCGAACACTGTTCGCCTGATACTATACAGAAATTCCACGCTACGTTACTACAGGAATCTCCGTTACTTTCAAAGATGCTTCCAGAGCCTCTGGTGTGTTCACATTAAAGAATGACAGCATTTCAGGATCAGCTTCTTTTAATCTCTCTTTGCCAACGGTTTTTAAATTAACTGAATGAAAAAAATTATAGATACGATAATCACCTGAATTGAGAAGTTTTTCAATTGCTGGGATGCAACGTTTTGAATATAATGCGCAAAGAGGCTCATAATGTCCATCGTAATGAGGTATTATAACATCGTCTTGAGGTTCAATAGAACCGAGAAGCAACCGGATGAATGCGGGTTTGATAAACGGGGCATCACATGGCACCACAAAGGAAAAATGGTTTTTTGCATGATAAAGACCGGAATGAACTCCTGTGAGCGAAGAGCGATCTCCATACATATCTGTTATAATTTTAATTGAAGAATTATTTTCATCAGTATAATCGCTGTATTCCGACGGATTTTTTGTGACAAGCAATATCTCGTCAAAATGCTTTTCAAGAATATCAATCAGGCGGGATAGAATTGTTTTTCCGCCAATATTTAAAAATGCTTTGTTCTTCCCGCCCATTCGGGAATTTAACCCTCCTGCTACAATCACGGCACTGAATTTTTCATTCATAAATTACTCCGAAGAAGCCCATAACCTTTTGTTTTTTTTTAGAACTCCTGCCTTATCCACCGATACTTACCATTTTTGTTTTAAGAACCTTTTTTCCCATAAATGTCATTCCATGTCTGCTGTTTTTCAAAGCAAGTGCCTGACGAAAAAGAGCCTCTATCTCATCATCTGAACCACCACTTCTGAGTTTTGTAATGACATCCACCTGCTCCTCGGAAAGAAGGCATGGTCTTAAAAAACCTTTAGCAGTCATTCTCATTCTGTTGCATGATTCGCAGAAATGTTGACTCATAGAGCTTATGAATCCGATTTCACCCAATGCATTATCAAATCTGTAACGTTTTGCGGGTCCATCAAATTTTTCATCCTGAACAGGAGTAAGTTTACCAGAGGAAATTTCTAAACGGCGTTTGAGTTCCACTGAAGGTATAAAGCAGTCAGAGGCTGTTTTAGGGTCAACTCCGATTGGCATATACTCAATAAATCTGACATGAAATGGGTATTTGACTGTAAGATTTGCAAGTGCTGCAACCTCGTTGTCATTAAATCCTCCCATTACCACTGTGTTGATTTTAACAGGCGAAAAACCAGCTTCTGCCGCCCGCATAATACCGTTCCAGACCTGATTGAATTTATCCGCCCCTGTAAGCTGTCTGAATTTTTCCCTGTCCAGAGTGTCAAGGCTTATATTTATCCGGTTCATGCCGGCAGCTTTAAGACGCAAGGCTCTCTCTGCAAGCAGGGTGCCGTTTGTAGTGAGAGATACATCTTTTAACTCTTCAATCTTGCATAGCTTTTCAACAAAATCAACCACACCTTTTCGGAACAGTGGCTCTCCACCCGTCAATCTTACCTTTTTTATACCAAGCCTGACACCTGTTTTTATGACTCTGTGCATCTCTTCAAATGTGAGCAGTTTATCAATCTGAATCGGTTTTGGCATGGAAGGTGCGCAATAACGGCAGTTAAGATTACATCTGTCTGTTACAGAAAGGCGAAGATACTCCACCTTTCTTTTGAATAAATCCACAAGCTGATTTTCCACAGGCTTGTTCTCCGGCAAATTGCTTTGCATGACATGATTATCCGGGATATGATTCCGCTCAGGTTTATTCTGGTTGAAAATTGTCATTGATTTACCCCGCATCCTGAATGAAGTGATGATATGATTTGAACAGTAATAGTAGTTCCGGCAGCGATAAATGTCTCTCCTTCGGGAATTGCTGCAATTGCAGTTGCTTCCGCCATTGACTGCAATCTGCCTTTATGGCGGAGCGAATGGAAAACAGGAAGTTCTGACGAACAGTTTTGAGTACTATTGGATTTATAGTTTTGACCATTATCCGATTTATGGTTCTGGCTTTTAGAGGCGTTTTGGAATAACCGGACTGGTATCATGTTGTATTCAACAACACCAAAAATAAACTGTGTCCAGTCAATATCACGACCATGAAGATCAGATGCAAGCCTCACAATTTTTGTTTGAAGACCGGGAAAAGGGTGTCCCGCAAGTCTCATCAGACCTGGAAGGGCGATCTGCAGGAATCCCATCAGATTGGAAGGGGGACCTCCCGGGAGAATAAAAACAGGTTTCCCCTTTAACATGCCAAATCCAACAGCCTTTCCAGGTCCGATTCTGATACGGTGAAATATCTGCTCCCAACCCATATCCAAAAGAATTTTTGCCACCATGTCCCTGTCGCCTGTCCAGGCTCCACCACTTGTGATTATTGCATCTGCTTTTTCCAGAGCATGGCTCAGAGCATTTTCGATCTCATCTGCGGTATCTTTTGCGGTGATCGTCATGGTTTTCATGCCATAGCCATGACAGAACGCACTCAACGTAACCATATTGCTGGCATATAACTTGCCATCAGGAAGAGGCAGACCAGGTGCAACCACCTCATCGCCAGTAGCAATTATGGCAATACACGGCTGTCTGAAAACAGGAATTTCACTCAATCCTGCAGCCGCAAGAAGACCCGCAAACCCGGGGGTAAGCAGTTGATTTTTTTTTACAATACATTCACCAGTTTTAACATCAGAGCCTTTTGGCAGGATATTCCGACCTGGTTCGGCAATATTTTTTGCAAGAATTGTGGATTTTACAGGATTTGAATTATTTTCAAGAGAGCATTTATTTAAATAAGATGTTGCATTTACATGGTGTGAATTGCCATTTTCAACCTCAACAAACTCCTCCGCAAGCACTGCATCTGCTCCATCAGGAAGTCTTGCACCTGTCAGAATACGAAAAACTTCACCTGATTTTAGATAGTATGATTTCATATCGCCGGCAGCAGAAGAACCGGCAAGAGATAAACGCACTGGATTCTGTTCAGAAGCAAAAAGCACATCCTCTGATTTTACGGCATACCCATCTTTTAACGAAGCATTAATTGATGGTGAATCGACCTTGGATATCAGATCAATTGATGAAAAACGTCCTGTGCTTTCAGACAGGGATACCATCTCGGTTCCAAGGGGTATGATTGTCTCAATCGTCTTTTTCAAGGCTTCAATAAAACCTATGGGCAGCCATTTAGTCATTTAAGTCTCCTGTAGTATGAATTGCAATACGCTAAATCGTAATAAGCTGTGAAACATATTTTTTTATGAGTAGTTTTAATCTGCCAGATGAACTTGCCTGGCCATTTTAACATGTTGGTAAATAATTATTTTGTCCTAAGATTGCAAAAGTCCATCAGATAATCCTCTTTGAGTATCTGTTTGCAACGTAGAGAAAAACACCTGATACAATGGTCATCAAGCC
>CAXNND010000052.1:0-8404 GCA_964203105.1 Desulfamplus sp. | reverse complement strand
TAAGGTACTTATCCAGAATGCCATCAAGGGTATGGTAAGTAATCTTGATCCTCACTCAAGCTTCATGCCACCCGAAGCATTTGGAGAACTTCAGGATGACACCAAGGGAGAATTCGGCGGTGTTGGCATTGTAATTGCCATAAAAAATGGGGTGCTGACTGTGATCTCTCCTATAGAGGGGACTCCTGCTTATAAAGCCGGTATAAAAACTGGTGATGTAGTAATAAAAATTGATGGAGATGCCACAGCTGAGCTTGAGCTGTGGCAAAGTGTTAAAAAGATGAGAGGAGAGATGGGCAAGCCCGTTATTCTTACCATTGTCAGGGAAGGTCTAAGAGATCCGGTTGATTACAGGCTTATCAGGGACATAATCCCCATGACAAGCGTTAGAATCGCAACCATTAAACCTGGATATGGTTACCTGTGGGTTACAAATTTTAGGGACCGGACATCGGATGAGATCAAAGAGTCTCTCAACAAACTCGAATCAGGTGATCTACCTTTAAAAGGTCTTATTCTTGATTTACGAAACAACCCCGGTGGTCTTCTGAGTCAGGCAGCAGCAGTATCAGATATTTTTCTTGATAAAGGGGTTATAGTATCAATAAGAGGTAGATTTGAAGAGCGGGGGGAAGTTTTTGAAGCTACTGTTTCAAGAGATGATCGAAAATATCCACTTACCGTTCTTATTAATGGTGGGAGTGCAAGTGCGGCAGAGATTGTTGCAGGTGCTCTTCAGGATCACAAACGTGCCCTTATTATTGGAACAACATCTTTTGGCAAGGGTTCTGTGCAGAGCGTAAAGCCTCTTAGGGATGGTTTTGGCTTGAAATATACAATTGCACGTTATTACACCCCAAATGGCAGATCGATTCAGGCAGAGGGGATCAAACCAGATATTGAGGTTGAGTATCGCCTTGAGGAAAAAGAGGATGAGGTTGATAAGCAGCAGAAATCTTCAATGGAAAAGAGGATGCTTCGGGAGAAGGATTTGAAAAATCATCTTGAACCTGGAAAGGATACAAAAACTCAGATGCCCGATAAGAAAGGTGATATTCAACAAAAAAGAGATAGGCAACAGAACAGTGATAAACAAAAACAGGATAATGTAGAGTCCAAACCATCAGGGAGACTGGTTGATATTGAAACACTTAAGAAAGATCCACAGGTTCAAAGAGCACTTGATATTTTAGTCGGGTATGGCGTTTTCAGTGGGCTCAAATAAAGGGGTAAATCAGGAATCGCCTCAAACTGCAAGGGGAGAATCCCAAAAATCCGGAACAGAACCAAGAGTTTATCAACCTGCAAACCAGGCTGATAAAACAGTAGAGGAGGGCAAGTCATACAACCTTTTATATGAGTTGATGAAGGTTATGGCTGCAATATCTCTGCTGGTATCTATCTTGGTAACAGTTGCAATGCTTGCTGACCTATATTTCAAAGATGCTTTTCTATACTTTAACAGGGCATTTTGGGGACAGACATATATATCAGGAGATACCACTGATGAAAAATCAACTGTGGCAGAGATTCCTGTCTTTGAGATTTTTGATGATCAGCCTGACCCAAAGAGAGAAGATACTCCCCAGACAAATAGATATAAGAAGGATGAGAGAGAAAAATATGAAGAGGATGAATGGTCAGAGCCAAATAAAATAGAGAGAAGTGACCCCATTTCTCCTGCTGCCGCAAGGTCGGACAAAAGGGGTGATACTCCAAGAGTTGCCATAATAATAGATGATATGGGGTTTGATCTGAAAATGGCAGATGCTCTGAGTCGTATAGAGATAAATTTGACAATCTCTATCCTTCCTGGCTCTCCGTTCGGCAGACAAATTGCAAAAAAATTGCATTCAAAAGGGATGGAGATTATGCTCCATCTTCCAATGGAGCCGTTGCAGTATCCATCAGTTGACCCGGGTTATGGTGCTATATTGTCAGGTATGAAGCCAGATAACATGATAAAGGTGCTCAATATGAATCTTGATGGTCTGCCTCATGTGAGTGGTGTTAATAACCATATGGGGTCAAAGCTGACGGCTATCTCTCCAGCCATGCGTCAGATATTTACGGTTCTGAAAAAAAGAGGACTGTTTTTTGTTGACAGTCTTACATCCAACAGCTCATCAGGCAGGAAGGCAGCAGAACTTATCCAGCTTCCATTTGCAAGCCGCAATCTTTTTCTGGATAACAATAAGGATATTGATTATATTAAAAGGCAGTTGAAGGAGCTTGTAAGAATTGCGAAAAAAAGTGGGGCAGCAATTGCCATTGGACATCCATACAAGGAGACCTTTATTGCTTTAAAAGAGGAGATACCGGCTTTGAAAAAGAGCGTCAAGATTGTCCCTGTATCACAATTGGTAATGCCGTAAATCAGGCTTTTTTTGCTGCAATGGCAACCCACTCACCATCTCTTCTCACCTCTGAGATTGAAAAGCCGTTGCTCTTAAGGCATTCGTTTAATATCTTCTCTCTCTCTCTGATAATACCAGATAGTATCACAATACCACCTGTTTTAAGGGCTGTTTTAATATCTGGCATTATCTCAATCAACACCTCTGCAATAATGTTGGCTGCAATAAGGTTAAACTGAAAAAGGCTGCTTTGTTCCTGCTCTTTGATCCCTTTCTCTTTTGGGCACTCCATCTCTTGTAGGTGCTCTTGGTGCCGCTGCTTTTGCTCCTTGATGTATTTATCAAGGGTCGTCTGATTAACATGGAACAGCTCAGAGGGGATGGTATTTTTTATAAGATTTTCAGTTGCCACCTGAACTGCCACCTCATCAGTATCAACTCCTGCAAGAGAGGATGCCCCAAGTTTTGCAGCCGCGATCATCAGGATACCGGAGCCTGTCCCAACATCAAGGAACCTGTCATCTGGTTTTATGTATTTTTCAATAAGTGCTATACACATTGATGTTGTAGGGTGGGTACCGGTTCCAAAAGCCATGCCTGGATCAAGCTCAATCACAACATCATCTGTCCCGGGTTTAAACTCTCTCCATGCGGGTTTGATCACAATTCTGTCTGTAATTCTGCACACATGAAAAAATTTTTTCCATGACTCTGCCCAATCCTCCTGATCCACAATTTTAGTTTCAATCACAACCCTGATATCTGATTTTCCAAGCTCTACCCCCCTTTTTCGTATCTTTTCAAGTATTTCAAGTGAAGCATCGGTATCAGGAATATAGCCGGACACAGAGTTTTCATCAGGTATGGGCAAAGCGTCACTTCCAAACCCCTCAGGCGGAGCGTTAAGCGGCACCTGACAGACAACACCTGTAAGTCCAAGAGCAAAGAAAATATCAGAGACAAGCTCCTCTGAAAGGGAAATGTTATCAGATTCAAACAGGGCTTTTACATGTATCCATTTCATATTACTATCTATTTATCACCTTTTTTTGTAGAGACTTTGACTGCCATTTGTTGAGCTTTCTCCTGATGACACAACATGGTGTCCAGAATATCTGACCACCAGTTGTCAATGTTTGGCATTGCATGACCCATCCCGTTAACAATTTTTAACTCTGCTCCTGGTATAGACTCTGCCGTAGCCTTTCCACCTGACAATGGAACCAAAGGATCGTCATCACCATGTATAATAAGTGATGGAACACTGAGGTTGTTCAGATATGAAGTTCTGTTGTTCTGTGTGAGAATGGCAAGATACTGGCGTGCAATGCCATCAGGATAAAAAGAGCGGTCGTAAGATGCGGCTGCCATCTCTCTGTGAAACTCCTCATCAAAAGGGAGTCCATTTCCATAAACAAGTCTGAAGAACCGGCTCATGTGTTCAATGTAACCATTGCGTTCAGCAGGGGCAGGTGCAATCATAGCCTCCATAGCCTCTTTTGTTGGCTGAAAAGCCCTGTTTTCTCCGGTGTGGCTGTAAACAGATGTCAGACTTGAAATGCGTTCAGGATATTTGATGGCAAATGTCTGGGCAATAAATCCACCCATTGATATCCCACAAACATGGGCTTTAGCGATAGCCAGAAAATCAAGCAGACAGGCAACATCATCTGCCATATCATCAATAGTGTATGGAACTGGTTCTGCTTTCCCAACAAACAGAGCGAACATCTTGTTCATAATCTCCTGCATGCTCATTCCATTACATTTTGTCGATAGTCCGCTATCTCTGTTATCGAATCTGATCACATAGTAACCGTTATCCGCCATTTTCTTACAGAATCTACTGTCCCATGCAATCAGTTGAACACCAAGACCTGCAATCAGTACGACCGCAGGATTTGATGAGTTACCAAATGTCTCATACTCAATTTCTATTCCATTGCTTTGAGCTACTGCCATTAATCGTATCCTTTTGTGAAAATTAACAGGGGCGATCATCAAGATCGCCCCTATATAGTTGTTATATCATCAAAAACAGCTAAATTGTTATATACTTTCCTGAATACTCTTTCTCTTGCTCATAATACCTTCGGCAATCTTCTCCCCTGAATCACCAAACAGGGTTTCAATATCTACAAGGTCAAGCAGGGTATCATCCCATTTAACCACATCAGTTTCGAGTATGATATCCTTGATTCTTGTGTATTTGCCACCCAACGCCTTGATCTTGTTAAGCAGTGATACTTGTGAGGAGTCTTTGAAGGCAACATGGATTGAGAGCAGATATTCAATTACACTTGAACTTGGAGATGCTGAAAGTACAGGAATTACAAGAATGCTCCGTCCATCCTTTCTACCTTTGCCAAGATATACGTTACCTTCCCGCACAATAATGTTTTTGGTTCCTTTAAGCTGATGTTCAGTTTCAACTCTTGAAACTTCAGATGAAGTTATTCCGGTTTTTTTAACCACCTCGATTCTGGTTTGAGGAGTTGGCTCGCCAAGCAGGTTCAACCCTGATATCCTGTAGAGAAGAGCACCTTTGACACCAGAAATAACCTCCTGGAGATTCTTGATAACAACCACATTTTTGTTTGTTATCTGTGAAATCAGAAGTCCATTGGCGGCTATCTCATCAAATACAGGACCTTCAAATTTTTCTGTAAAGTCAAATGCTTCAACCTTATCTGAAATACGGCTTGTTCCCACAGTAACAGTTTTTGCCTGATGTTTAATAGCATCAACGGGTCTTGCCATTGTGTTGATCGCCTCTGCCATGTTTTTAAAGAACTCGTCAAGCATGTTTGCCGGAGTCCCCTTTTTGGCAAAATCAATCTCAAAATCTCCCACCTGAAGCCTGCCTGACAGGTATTTCAGGAGCAAAGTGATATTGGAAGCATTGTCAATTCCCATAGCAGCCGGAAATCTCTTTTCACGGCGTCGTTTGGAAAAGTCGTTGTAAAACAGAGCCATTTTTTCCCTGAAACTCTTTTCCAAAACAACCTCATACACATCGCGTCCCATATTCTTGTATTCACTTATCAGCTCCTTGATTTCACGCTGATGGTTGTAGATGAATTGTGACCCCTCATTTATTGAGAGTGCAGCATAGTATCCCCAGAGATGCCCGACAAGTGTGTTGAGAATCGGGGCAAAATGTTCTTTTACCTTTGGTACCCTGAATACATCCTCTGCATAACTGTCAAACCGGTCTTCCCCTTCATTGGTAATTACAACAGGTGCTGCCTTGTGGGCATGAAATATGGCGGTATCCTTTATTATATCCTTAAGAACGCTCTCACGGGTGCCGGCAGCACAGACTATAATCAGCGGTTCTGATGAGAGATCAATATGCTTTTTGTCCTCAACAAAGTCAGAGGATATAGTTTTATAACACAATTCGCTCAGCTTGATTCTGATCTCATCTGCCGATGTCTTGTTTGACCCGCTTCCCACAGTTGCCCAGTAATTTCTTGATATTGCAAGCCTGAAGGCAGATTTTTTTATCTTCTCCTTCATATCAAGCACCTTTCGCATCTTGTCTGGAAGGGCGTTGAGTTCATTCAGCTCCTCAGTCAGGATTTTGGGTGATATAGCACCTGTGATGGATGCAATATGAAGTCCTAAAAGAGCACCTGCTGTCAACTGGGAGTAGAAGGCTTTGGTGGATGCAACCGACATCTCGATATCTCTGCCGCTGCTGGTATAGAGAACCCCCTCGGTTTTAAATGTAAGGTCTGAATCACGACGGTTGACAATGGCAAGGGTTCTTGCACCTCTTGCTCGCACCATATCAACTGTCCGGTTGGTGTCTGTTGTGGTGCCTGACTGGCTTATGGCAATTACAAGGTGGTTTTGCATTGAATCTTTGGCATCATCGTCTCCTATGATGAAAAATCCTGAGAGTTCTGATGATTTCATTGCCCGGATATCAAGATTCTGTCCTGTTTCCATATTAAGGGATATGTGATCATTACTCTTTTCCTCCCTTGTTTGCTCGCTCTTTTCAGCAATCTTCTCATTGGTATTTTGACCATCCTTTCTGCCCGTCAGATAATATCTTAGAATATCTGCACATCCCTGAGCGGCTATACCTGCAGTACCCTGTCCAATAAAATATATCTTCCTGATTAGACCCTGTTTGAGTTCAGTTTCAATATGGTCAGGTAGCACGGTATTGCCTAAACTCATGGTATAAAGCCCTGTGTCCGGGGATATTTTCCATTTGTTTTGAAGGGTTTTTGTAACAGATAGCGGAGATTCTGAAATCTCTTTCAGGAAATAGTGGGGAAAGTTCTGACGATCAATATCTCTTGATGTAACCTGGCTATGCTGAATATTATTCTCACCTATCTCAATCGGAGTGCCATCATAAGCCATTGATCTCATACCCTCAATTCCACCGGCAGAGTTCTGGTCAAGAATGAGTATCTGCCCTCTTTTTTCACCGTTGAGTTTGATAAAATCCTGAGTCTCCTCAACAAGTCCGTAAAGTTCAGAAGCTGTTATATAGTGGTTTGGGGCAATCCCTGTAAATATCGCCTGGCCGCTTCCCTTCTGGGCAAGAAATATTTTACCAGGGGCAAGATCAGTGTGCATACTGATTGCATGTGAACCGTGAAAATCGTTAAGTGCAAGCCGAAACGCCTCTTCAATCCGGTGTCCCTTTTTAAGATGTAGTTCTATCTGGAGAGGAATGATTTTGGTGTCAGTTGTGATATCCGAGTGTATGGCATCAAATCTTGATTCATACTCTTTTTTCAGCTCATGGTAGTTATCAATATCACCGTTAAGGCTGACATGGATAATGCCACTTTTTTTAACCAATGTATCTGTAGGTTCGTTGTCCACAGGATGACAGTTTGCCTGTGTAATATCTCCAACTGATGCCCATCTGGTATGGGCAGAGATGGTGCTGAATGTTGCTGGAAATCCAGTCAGAATCTGCAGAATCTGATCGTTTCTGATCTGGGTTCTGATAAATGCCACATTGTCTCCAAGCGACCCTATCTCTGCGGCATATTTATACACAATCGAGATTGAGACATAATTGTGAGCTTTATTTTCACAATCTCCTGATCCATTGTGAACAGTAATACAGTTATTTGTGAGAACAGGGTTGTTGGTTCGCTGTTTTAGCTGATCGCCAAGACCTGATCTGAGCAGTTCTGCTCTGAAACTCTCAAATTGAGTATCTGTCAGTGTAAAAAGCAGCGATATTCCGGCAGAATCTCTGCCTCTGACCTCAAGTCTGTCAATGCTGTTTAAGACGGCATTGATCCTTTTGAAGTTAAGAACCTGATTCTTACTTAGGTGGCTGCATCCGGCAGGTGCACATATCGCAGGTGTATATTTTGTTGATGTAACCTCCAAAGAGCCATATCCTGTAGTGGTAACTCCTCCATGAGTGCAGCCAGCAATGGCAAGCTGTCTGACTCTTGTTATATTCTCAAGGATCTCGCGGGTTATGCACCAGAAAATATCTTTGAGCTGTTCAATTCGTTTGAGTGCCGCCTCAACATCTGGTGCATCCATATCAACCATGCGTGGAGTTATATCTGCAACCTCTTTTTCAATAATATCAGAGAGTTCTTTTCCTATCAAACCAAGCTCATTCTCTTTTTTTGCATCTGAGAAGACCTCAAAAAAAAGATCGTCAGTTTTAAGCAGCCTAACTTTATAAAAAAAATTGTCTAAGGATGATAAAAGCTCATGCAAAGATGCTCGATCTATAAAAGAGTCCGCATATTTAGACTCTCTATTTTTATCACCATCTTTAGTATCTATAAAAAAGAGCTGTTGAGGGTTGCTAACCTCTTTGCCTTTGAAAGATATGAGTGCTGCAATTCCACAGCACAAAGTATCAGGGCTGCAGGGAAACAGTATCAGTGAGTTTTCTCTGGCACGGTCAGTTGATTTTGCAAATTCAATATTAAGAGAAAAAAGCTCTTTTAGGATATGTTTAAGTTTTTTTAAATGTCTCATTTGTTTTTTCAGCCATTAATTGATTTTTGTGAATTTAACGCAAAATAGTTGTTAAAATA
>CAXNND010000051.1:0-8537 GCA_964203105.1 Desulfamplus sp. | reverse complement strand
CTTGTTCCAACAAAACTAAATTCATCGTCATCATCATCTTCTTCTGATTCCAACATTATTAGTGATGAGGAAGAGCAACATGGTCCACCCACAAGCAAAGCGAAATCCAAAGGTGAATCTACAACGCTATAATGTGTCTAATAGTTCCTCCTTGCCGTGGGGCTAAAGCCCTCGGCTAAGTTATAAAAAGAAGCCCTCTTAAGAGGGCTTGGGTAAAAATTAGCCCATAGCTTTAGCTTAGGGCAATAAATGGAATTAAAATCTAAAATTAGAACAGTGTAAAGTATAATACTTTAAAATAATTGGTATAATTGATGATAAAACAGACAGCTAAATTTGTATTGATAGTTCTTCTGATAATTATGTTGGTGGTTCAGCTTGGTTTTATTGCCACCCATTACCTGTTGAAAAAGAGGACCACAGAGATACCTTCAACCGCAACTGCCCAGAGTTCCAATATAGTGCTGACATCGACTGGAACTGGTAGTAACCTGATTCAGGCAGTGGCAAAAGTGAGAGCCGCTGTTGTCTATATTACAGGCAGAAAAAGCAGTGTTTCTACTCCGTCAAGTGCATTGATCGCATTTGCAGAACCAGCATCGCTGCCAGGGGACAAAATGGGATCTGGAATCATTATTGATGCCAGAGGATATATTATCACCAACTATCATGTGGTCTCTAAGATTACCGATATTCAGGTCAGCCTGTTCGATATAAAGGGTAGAACCTATCCCTGTAACATCGTTTCCACGTATCCTGAATTGGATATTGCCGTTATCAAGATCAGCACAGGTTTTTTACTTCCAACTGCGAAACTTGGCAACTCTGATATGGTTGAAGTTACTGACGAAGTTATGGCAGTGGGCTGCCCGTTCAGCTTAGAGCAGTCTGTTACTCACGGCATCATCAGTGACACCAGCCGAACAGTTGATATTGATGGCAGAAAATACGAGGAGCTTTTACAAACCGATGCGGTCATCAATTCAGGAAACAGCGGTGGTGCTTTGATAAATATGGAGGGTGAGGTGATAGGTATTAATGTTGCCATTTATGCACCGTCCAGAGTCTATTGCGGTGTTGGATTTGCAATCCCGATTAACAGGGTAAAACTGATATTAATGAAGGTTCAATACTTACAAGGAGAGGGAGTATGACCATTTTACAGATAGTTATGGGAATTTCCCTGTTGTCTTTCGGGATATACGGGATAGTTACTAACTGGTGGGGTTTTCTTGAACTGGCAAATTTGATTATTGAGATATGTTTTGTTCTTTTTGGCGTATTCTCAATTATGGTGGGAATAAGCAGAATAAAGGAAAAGAAGCGTTAAGCTGTTTTCAATTTTATTTGAAGTTAACATTTATATAAAAAAGGAGGTGATTTTAATGTCAATAACTTTTGGGGGTATTATTTTAACAATCTTGGTTGTTGCTGTATTTGTCATTGGAATGAAAGTTAAAAGCAACTGCGAAAAGATTCAGGAATTAGAAGAGCTGACAAACATGACAAGCAATGAATAATTGAAGGTTGTTTGTTCTAAACATTTTAAACAAGGTAAAAATAAGGAGGATAAGTTATGAGTTCAACACATGCTGCTCAAACTTCAATTGGTACCACTGCTATTTTACCAGCATCCACAACTACGGTAGGTACTTCTGCCTCTACTGCAGGAACATCTTCACACCTTGGACTTTGTTTGGCAAAGCCAACTGCAACCTATTCTACAATGAGCTATGGTACCAGTGCATCTACATTCACTTATGGTACAGGTTTTAAAGCTGCTGCCTTAGCAGCGGTACCGATTCTTTTTACAGGTGCCGCTATTTTTGGAGTTGCCTTGTTGAGTTATGCTGTTACTAAAGCCGCTATTGAACCTTGAGACTAACATTTCCAGAATTGTCGGTTCTCTGATTTTTGTTTTATTAAATACAATTAAATACGGTTGACCAGCAATTCTGGAAAACAGATATGCCTCCATTTATTTCATCAAATGGAGAAGATTATCAAAAGTTGAATAAAATTAATAAAAAAGGAGCATGATAGAAATGGGAGAGGGTCTAAGGTATAATTTGAAAAATTTGGGTGAAGTATTTTTTGATAAAGTGGAATCCGTTTCTCAAAAAATGAAAGGATCAACACGTGGTATTGGACTCACCTACAAAATCGGTGAGCTGCAAAAAGAAAAAGAAAAATTCATCAATAGGATTGGGCGAAGAGTGGTCGGGGTAAGAAAGGGTAAACCAGATTTTGATATTTCCAGTGACAAAAAGCTGAATGCACTTTTTAGTCGTTTAGATGAGATTCAAGAGCAGATTGACGACTTTATTAAAGAGAGAAAAGAGCGATTATATCCTGTAAAGAGCAAAAATGGCACTTATATCCTGAGTGAGAAAGAGATAAAACCGTGAACCTTTAATTGTTCAGTTATTAAATATAGCGTCTTTCATAGGAGGGATTATGCCTGATAAAACAATAAAAGATAAAAAGACAAAAAGACAAGGAATTAAAGGGTTTATTGCTAAAGTTTTAAATGAGGCGGGAACTGCTCTTGTAGATTTATATGATTTGGGGGAGGGGGCAGTAAATGGTCTTTGTAGTATTTCCAAGAAAACAGCCTCTAAATTGTCAAACACAACCTCTAAACCGTCAAAAACTACATCAAAATCATCAAAAAAAACAAAGCCTTGTGCTGCTAAAAAAAGTGTAGAGAGCCTTTACCCTGACAAAACAAAGCTTATCAAGGATTGTATAAAGGTTAAAGAGGAAAAAATTAAAGAGATTTACCAAGAGATCGGTAAAGAAGAGGCAAAAAGTAAACAGATTGACAGTGTTGATGAAGTGGATCCACAGGTATCTGATAACATCAGAAAACTGACTTCTGATGTCAAAGAGTTTGAGGAGCAGATAAGCAGATTAGAACAGAAAGCCACAATTCTTAAAAAAGAAAAAATAGAATCAAAAGATAAAAAAATTAAATTAAAACAACAACAAAGAGAAATACAAAAACAAGATAGTATTCGTAAAAGAGAGACACAGGGACTCTCTGCTGAAGATGCTGTCAAAGCAGCCATAGCATCTTCATTGAAGTCTGGTAAATTTAGTTCTGGCTCTGAAAAATCAAAATTTGAAAAGGTGGCAAACGACCTTCTATCTGAAGATCACGAGGTTAGAATACTTGCGGCAAATGAGCTTGCAAAGATGAAAAATGAAGCCGCAGTGCCTGTATTAACAGAATCTGTAAGAAATGGGGACTCCAATCTGACATCTGAAATTATCAATGCCTTGATAACCATTGGCAGCGTCAATTCAGTTCCGCTGTTCAAGGAGATGGTAACAGACAGAAATCACAGAATCCGTGTTGCCTGCCTCAGAGGACTTTACAAGCTTGCCGAAGATGATGATGAAGCCATGCAATTGCTGGTTGATGCTGTTAAAGATGAACATCCTGAGGTGAGAAAATGTGCAATCACGTTTATTGGCTGGAAGGATAATGCAGAATCAGTACCGTCACTTGTGCAGGCATTGAGAGATGATCATGATGATGTCAAGAAAACAGCATTGGACGCACTTGCTACGATAAGGGATAAGGCAACTGTTCTTCCCGTTATCCGGGTACTTGGAGACAATGATGAGAATATACGGGAAAAGGCATTAGAGACCTTGAAGATGATTACAGGTGAACAGATTTCATTTGATATGCAGGCTTCTGGGGACGAGCTTACAGATGCTGTGGATAATCTGATTGACTGGTGGCAGAAAAAGAGAACAGGTGAGGGAGAAATTTTTATTTCTGACACAGATGAAACAGTAGATTTGTTATCTCAATCTGATGATAAATAATATCTTCTACCCGACTCGGAGTAAACTCAAATAAAGGAAAAAAGAGTTATGGCATACAGACTTCTGCTAATTGATGAAGATGCCCTCAAATTGACATTCAACCTGTTTAGAGCATTTGATCAGAAAGATGAATATCTTTTTGATACTCAGACCAAGGTGAATGATATTCCATGGGAGATAGTTGACAATGCTGATATCATTTTTCTTGGCTACTCTTTTGCAGATAATCATCATGGTGTTGAATTTCTTCGTGAATTAAGAGTGAAAAGAGCTGATTTGAGAATCCCAGTGGTTCTTTTGAGTGCACCAAGTGATATTCAGAAGAACGAGTGGCAGGATTGTTTAGAACTGGGGGTGAACGATTTTATCTGTAAAACCACACCACCAGAGATTGTAAAGCGGAAAGTGGATTCTATTCTTCAAGGAGAATCCTACAGAAAGCTCTGTGAAGAGCTAAAGGAGAAATTGTTCTTTGAAGAGGCAAAATCTCCTATAGAGGCACTTGATTTTAGAGCTATCGCTTCACTTGTACCTGATGCTGATGAGTGGGCATATACGTTCAGAAATATTCTAAAAGAGGGACCTCTGCATAGGCGTCAAGCAAACGGTTTTTTTCTTGCAGTATTAAATAAATATTTGTTGCAAATTGCACGGCAGACAGGCAGAACAATAACTCCCTATCCGTTTGATATGATACATGGACAGCTTCAAGAATCTTCATCAACATTAACGGCTTCAGGCGGATCTAAGTCTGACATATCTTCTGGTCTTGCTCATAGAGACTCTAATATGAGGACGAGAAGTTCACAAGGTGTTCTGTCAGAAAACATTATGAAGAGTGCAGGTCGTAATGTACCACTGGGAATACCTACCCGTTTGATGACAGAACTGTTTGAAAAAGATCGGGTAAAAGTTGCTGAATTTGCCAGAAATATATTGACCGGACCTCCTCACGATGTATTCATGAATGTGCTGCTGCTCCATGTGTTTGAGGCATTCTATGATATTGTCAGACCCGAAGATTCAAGCAAAAATGATCCGTCATAAAATCGAGGCTTCTTTATGAGAAAAGTAAATATTCTCAGAGACTTAAGAGGATAACTATATATGAATAAAATTAAATCTGCTCACGCTTCTATTGTTGATCTTAACCCTCTGGGGATAATGCGTACTGTTACACCCATTATTTCTGAACTCGGTGCTTTCAGTGCAGCTTTAGTACTTCAGGATACTGTTTGCCGCTTAACTCGTGAGCAAGAAAAAGCTGATTTTGAGGAGATTTTGGCAGATTATTTTCCTATATACGGCGAGATGATTGGAACGGGTTTTTCTCCTCTTGAAATTGAAGATATAATCAAAAAGCAGATTGACACATTAATCGAACAGTTAAGGAGTTTCACTACATTTGTATTTGTGGGCATCGAATCTATAATTCTTGACCAATTATCACAAAAGCTGCCTGATGCAAAATTCTATATTGTTCCCCATACTGAAAGTATTGATTCACAAAGAGTTCTGTCGAATTTCCCATCTAATGTCCGCCTGATCGATATACGGGGGATTATGGGGCTTGGAGGTGTCCGAAGCGTTCTTATTTCATATGCGTTCTGTCAGGCGGAAGAGGAGACCTTTGTTTATCCTGTAACCTTCAGGGCAGTGGGACCTGATGTCAAGAGTGCCTATAATCAGATTATTGGTCTTAATATGCTCTCAGGCTATCACAGATATCTTGAGGATATGGCTTTGCTCTATTCTACAAGCAGTTTTTTTACAAATCAATTCAGGATTATTTAGTCTAATCAAGGTCATAAACTATAAACTATTAAGTTGTATGGATGCAATCTTCTCCATCCCTACCAGAAAACGCTCAATATAATCAGGAGACATAATATAAAAATGGTAAGTGCAGTTCTTGTTTTTATAATGATTCTCACCTTAATCCTACAGGCATTGATACCCACCCGAAAGATGCTCATCATTCTGTGTGGAGCCACCTTTACCATCACCATTGCAGCTTTGATTGGAAAGCAGAGCATCAACACGATTTACACGGGTGTGCCATGGGATGTACTGGTAATTTTGCTGGGACTGGGAATTTTTTCTTCCCTGTTTGCAAGGAGCAGCATATTCAGCTATCTGTCAGTGTGGTGTTCCCGTGCCAGCAAGGGAGAGTGTCTGTTAATTTTGATCATTTTCTCATCTATCATGTTTTTTCTCTCATGTGCTTTAAACAACCTGACTGCACTGCTGCTGGTGCTGCCTGTTCTATTAAGCATCTTAAAGGCACTGGGGGTAACGCAAGAGTTTATTGCTCTCTGTTTTTCGCTGTTGATAGTTGCCTGTAACCTTGGTGGAGCTGCCACTCCTATCGGAGATTTTCCAGCAATCCTACTTATGGGAACAGGGAGCATATCCTTTCTTCGATATCTGACGCTGGCTTTTCCCATGTGCCTTGTTCTGTTCAGCACAATACTTATTGTTGCAATTTACTATCATCAGAAAAAAGGCGGTGAAAATACATCAATTTTAGAGCGTTCACTTGCTCTAACCGCCATGGCAAAACTATACAGAAACATCACTATTGATAAAACCATTCTATACCCCGGAATTGCGGTATTCTGCATGATGTTCGCTCTTTGGATGGTTGCTGCACAAACAGGGCTGAGTCCCGGAGTTATCTGTTTTATCGGGGTGGGGCTGTTCATGGTTGTCAAACATGAAGAAGCAGAAGATATAATAAGGCACGAGGTTGATTTTGAATCTATTCTCTTTTTGACAGCTCTTTTTCTCATGGTTTCCTGCATGGCAGGCTCTGGGATACTTAATAATATTGCAGTCCTAATGTCAGAGTATTTTACTGACACAAAAATGCTGGTTTGTGCCCTTATGGTCTGTTGCGGCATTTCAACTGCCATCTTTTCAGCAGGTCCAAGCATGGCAACAATGCTGCCCATTGCTCAACAGATCATCCTGAAAGGTGATATTGCGGGAGATACTGTGTATGTGGGACTTGCCTTTTCTGTCTGTGCTGGTTCAAGCTTTCTTCTGACTGCTGCCACAGCAGGACCGCTGGCACAGTCCTTAGTGGAAAAATCAGGATTAAAGACTCGTGAAGGTAAAAATGCAACATTTAATTTCATGACATTTCTTCCGTTTGGGATTGCCTCTTACACGATCATTCAGCTTGGAGGGCTTGCCTTTGTTCTGGCAAGAATTTAGTAACTTTAAAAAATCAAGGCTCATATCAGCTCTTAAAGAAAAAAGGAGACTATTCATTGAACTGGACAGAGTATTTTTGTGAATTTATCGGCACGGCAATACATGTCTTTGCAGGGCTTACCGGCATTTTTTTAGTGAGCTTTATGAATACCCAAGATTTCATCAAATTTTTTATTATAGGATGTTTCTTTGCTCTAGGGTTGCTTGCAGTTATTTACTCTCCTATTGGCAGACGGAGTGGTGGGCATCTAAATCCAGCCGTTACCACAGCATTCTGGCTTAATGGGTTAATGGACGGGCTTGATAGCATCTGTTATATAATTGCTCAATTTGCAGGTGCACTGTTTGCTGCATGGCTTGCATTTATTGTTCTTCCATGGAAAGATCCTTTTTCGACATTGACCATTCCAGCTATGGAATATCCGCTGCTGTTATCTATGTTCATTGAATTTGTCATTACTTTTACCTTGATAACCATGATTTTTTCATTTGTTTCATCTAACAATGCTGGAAAATTTACAGGTATTGCAGCAGCCATCTACATTATTCTGGTTACTGTGCTGTTTTCCACAATTTCAGGTGGCAGCATGAATATTGCCAGAACATTCGGGACTGCTGCGATGCTTCTTAGTTTTGATTTTTTGATGGTCTATTTTACGGCTTCGGTTCTTGGGGCATTTGCAGCATATGCCCTGTTTAAATCAGCTACAAAAGGTGTAAAGCCTGTTTGCAGTAAACTCTGTCATAAAACTGATGGTCCCTGTCTTTTCAAATGCAGTTGTGAATATAGCCGCTTGAGACCAATACAAATACAAACCCAAAAAGATATATTTGAATAGAGAGATGCTGAACACTACATATATTTACCAAAATGAGGATTCTTACGAGGAGACTTACACAGATCAAAATACCTCATTAGTATCAAATTATTGTTTAACTCCAAGCTCTGGGAGCATTTTTGTTTACACTTTTAAAGATGGTATGCTCAGTGCTGTATCACATGACCTGCTGATTAAGGTAACTGATTTCAAAATCAATCTCAACATGCCTGAAGGAGATTTGACTTCTGCGAATTTTAATCTTGAGATTAAGTCAGATTCTTTAAAAGTAATTTGTGCTATGAATAACGGAAAACGTCAACCAGCCCTCTTAAAAGACAAAGATAAATCTGACATTATATCGTTTATGAAAAATGATGTATTACATGCGTCTAAATATCGATTGATTACGTTCAAATCTATCAATATTGAACAAAAAGAGAATGACTATCTTGTAAAAGGAGAGTTGGATCTGCATGGCACCAGAAAAAATATAACATTTAAGGTTAAAAGTGATGACAGCAAAAGGTTTAAAGGTACGGTGGTTCTGACTCAGACACATTACGGCATTAAACCTTATAACGCTTTAATGGGAGCCTTAAAGGTAAAAAATATAATAAAGATAGGTTTTGATCTGGCTCTATAATCTCCGCATTGATC
>CAXNND010000050.1:0-8652 GCA_964203105.1 Desulfamplus sp. | reverse complement strand
AATCATTAAAAAGGGGTGAAATTGTCTAATGGAAATAAGAGCTGAAGAGATAAGCCAGATTATAAAAGAGCAGATCAAGGATTTTGATAAAGAGGTGGAACTCAGCGAAACAGGCGTGGTCCTCTCTGTAGGTGATGGTATTGCCCGTGTTTATGGGCTTGAGAAGGTAAAGGCAATGGAGCTTGTTGAGTTCCCAGGTGGTATTTTAGGTCTTGCCCTTAACCTTGAAGAGGACAATGTCGGTATAGCAATTCTTGGCGAAGATAAAAAGATTAAGGAAGGCGATATTGTAAAGAGAACAGACCGTATTGCTTCTGTTCCTGTAGGTGAGGCTGTTCTTGGTCGTGTTGTTACTACTACAGGTGAGCCAATTGATGGTAAGGGTCCAATAAATTCAACAAAGACCATGAACATGGAGCTTGTTGCTCCTGGTGTTATTGCAAGAAAATCTGTGCATGAGCCATGCTATACAGGTTCCAAGGCTGTTGATGGTATGACACCTGTTGGAAGAGGTCAGCGTGAGCTTATCATTGGTGACCGTCAGATTGGTAAGACTGCTATTGCCGTTGATGCCATTATTGCCCAGAAAAACACAGACGTTAAATGTATCTATGTTGCCTGTGGTCAGAAAAAATCTACAGTTGCACAGGTTGTAGCAGCACTTGAAGAGCATGGTGCAATGGAATACACAACAGTTGTTGTTGCAAGTGCAAGTGAACCAGCAGCTATGCAGTATCTTGCTCCTTATGCAGGATGTGCAATGGGTGAATATTTCCGTGATAAAGGTGAACATGCCCTTATAATCTATGATGACCTTTCAAAACAGGCAGCGGCATATCGTCAGGTATCCCTGCTTCTGAGACGCCCACCAGGACGTGAGGCATTCCCTGGAGATATTTTCTATAACCACTCCCGTCTGCTTGAGCGTTCTGCAAAACTTTCCGATGAACTTGGTGCAGGTTCCTTGACAGCCCTTCCTATTATTGAGACTCAGGAAGGTGATGTTTCTGCATTTATTCCAACCAATGTTATCTCTATTACCGATGGTCAGATATACCTTGACAAGGGACTCTTCTTCTCAGGTATCAGACCTGCTATTGACGTAGGTCTATCTGTTTCCCGCGTAGGTGGTGCTGCCCAGGTTAAAGCCATGAAGCAGGTTGCCGGAACATTGAGACTTGACCTTGCACAGTATCGTGAGCTTGAGGCTTTTGCCGCTTTTGGAAGTGATCTGGATCCTGCTACCCAGAGACAGTTGACTCGTGGTGAGAGACTTGTCGAGATTTTGAAGCAGCCCCAGTTCCAGCCGCTTCCCATGGAAAAAGAGGTACTTATTCTCTATGCAGGCACAAGAGGTTATTTGGATAAATATCCCAAGGCAGTTTTGGCGAAATATGAAAAAGGACTATATGCCTTTGTTGAAAACAGATTCCCTGATGTATTGACATCGCTTGCAGACAAGAAACAGATTACAGCCGATATTGAAGCCAGAATGAAAAGTGCTCTTGAAGCCTATGACGAAGAGTTTAAAGAGACTGTGTGATGGACTGGTACTGGTATAGGGTGTGATTGTATAGATACTAATCGTCACTTGTACAGGTATAACAGAATGGACAGTATCATGGATTCTTTTTATAGTATTTTTATTAACTCAAAGGCTTTAAAGGTAGATTTATGGCAACGTTAAAGGAAGTAAAAATAAAGATAAGCAGTGTAAAGAAGACCAAGCAGATCACCTCTGCAATGAAAATGGTTGCTACTTCCAGACTGCGCGGTGCCCAGGAGAGCATGGAGGCGTTTAAACCTTATGCATCCAAGTTCTCTGAAGTGCTGGGAAGTATTGCTGGAAAGGCCGGAGAAGAGGCAAGCCCTCTTCTGGTTCCCAGGGAAGAAGTGAAAAAGGTGAGTGTTGTCCTCTGCACGTCAGACAGGGGACTTTGCGGTGGTTTTAATGTTAACCTTATCGAAAAAGCTGATAAATTTATCAAAAACAACCTTGATGGTAAGGATGTTTCATTGACATGTTTTGGGAAAAAGGGCAGAGACTGGGCCAAGAAAGTCCCAATGACAATTGATGACCAGTATATCGGGATTGTGGGCGGTAAATTTGATTTCAGCGTGGCATCAACTTCAGGACAAAAACTTATCAATCGTTTTCTTGAAGGAGCTGTTGACGAGGTATATCTGGTATATTCACATTTCAAGACCATGGCAAGACAAGAGCCTGTTATAAAACAGCTTTTGCCTATTCCTTCGCTTGATGAGATGGCAAAAAATGATGCTGCCCCTCAGGCAGGTAAAGATGCTGCATATCTTGCAGAGCATATCTGTGAGCCATCATCAGATGTCCTGCTCGGAGAGATGCTTCCAAAGAATATTTTCATTCAGATATATGATGCACTGCTTCAGACCTCAACCAGTGAACATGGTGCAAGAATGAAGGCAATGGAAAATGCCACCAAGGCGTGTCAGGACATGATTGGCGAATTAAAGACTATTTTTAATAAGAGACGTCAGTCAGGCATTACATCAGATCTGATGGATATTGTGGGGGGTGCTGAGGCACTTAAAGGGTAATATTGACCTCATATATATTAATCTTAAAATGATAATTTTTTGAATATACATAGAATTTAACAGCTTTTACAGGAGGAATACATGGCTGAAAATATAGGAAAAATAGCACAGGTTCTTGGTGCTGTTGTTGACGTTAGATTTGAACCCGGAAAACTTCCACCACTTCTTACCGCACTTACAGTTACAAACCCTGTTATCAGCGATGAAGAGGATAACCTTGTAATTGAGGTTGCCCAGCATTTAGGTGATAATGTCGTAAGGTGTATTGGTATGAATGTTACTGATGGTCTTCAACGCGGTATGCCAGTCAAGGATACAGGTAACCCGATTATGATGCCGGTAGGTGCAGCATCTCTTGGCAGGGTTTTGAATGTTGTAGGAAAACCTGTTGATGGTCTTGGAGATATTGATCGTTCAAAAATGAGATCAATCCACAAACCAGCACCTGCTTTTATTAATCAGGATACCAGTGTAAGGGTTCTTGAGACAGGTGTTAAGGTTATTGACCTTCTTGTGCCATTTCCACGCGGTGGTAAGATGGGAATGTTTGGTGGTGCTGGCGTAGGCAAGACCGTTATCATGATGGAGATGGTTAATAACATCGCCATGCAGCATGGTGGTATTTCTGTTTTTGGTGGTGTTGGTGAAAGAACCCGTGAAGGAAATGACCTTTACCATGAAATGAAAGATTCTGGTGTTCTTCCTAAATGTGCTTTGGTTTACGGACAGATGACAGAGCCTCCAGGAGCAAGAGCAAGAGTTGCACTTTCTGCATTGACCTGTGCTGAATATTTCCGTGATGAAGAGGGGCAAGACGTGCTTCTCTTTATTGATAACATCTTCCGTTTTACTCAGGCTGGTGCAGAGGTTTCTGCAACACTTGGTCGTATGCCATCTGCTGTTGGTTATCAGCCAACACTTGCGGTTGATATGGGTGAGCTTCAGGAGAGGATCACATCTACAGATAAAGGCTCAATCACAGCAGTTCAGTGCGTTTATGTGCCTGCTGACGACTTGACAGATCCTGCACCTGCAACAACATTTGCACATCTTGATGGTACTGTTGTTCTTTCCCGCCAGATTGCAGAGCTTGGTATCTATCCAGCAGTTGATCCACTTGATTCGACCTCAAGAATTTTAGATGCAGCCTACATTGGTGAAGAGCATTACAGAGTCTCCAGAACAGTTCAGCAGACACTTCAGAAATATAAAGAACTTCAGGACATTATTGCAATTCTTGGTATGGATGAACTTTCTGATGAAGATAAAATCACTGTTCAGCGTGCCAGAAAACTTCAGAGATTTCTCTCTCAGCCTTTCCATGTTGCAGAGACCTTTACAGGTATGCCTGGCAAATTTGTAAAGGTTGAGGATACTGTAAGATCATTTAAAGAGATTATTGATGGTAAGCATGATGATCTTCCTGAAGGTGCTTTTTATATGGTAGGTTCCATTGAAGAGGCAGTTGAAAAAGCTGCCAAAATGAGAGAGGGTAATAAATAATACAGGGGGTAAAAATGGCTGAGAATATATTTTTAGAAGTGGTTACCCCTTCAAAGGCTGTTGTCAGTGAAGAAGCCCAGATTGTTGTGGCTCCTGGTTCAGAGGGTGAATTCGGTGTGCTTAAAGGTCACACTACCTTTCTGACTTCACTCAAACTTGGAACCCTCCGCTATAAGGATAGCTCTGGACATGATAGAGCAGTCTTTATCAGTGGCGGATTTGCTGAAGTTCTTCCTGATAAAGTAACAGTACTGGCAGAGTCTGCGGAGAGAAGAAAAGATATTGATGTGGAGAGGGCAAGACGAGCCAAAGAGAGAGCGGAAAAGAGGATTACGTCTGCCGGAGCTGCTGATATTGATTTTATAAGGGCTGAAGCTGCCTTGAGAAGGGCTGTTCACAGACTATCAATAAAAGGTGTTGCCTGATTTCAGAAAACTGTGAAGTCACCAAGCTGTAAAGCCTGATTCAGAAATTGATGAGATAAGGCTCTCAAATTTGTATTGTTATAATTTCACCATTCAAATTTGAAGTTTTTATAATTCGGATTTTTTTTAAGATGAGGGATACCCAGACTTCGAGGGGGTATCCCTTTTTTTAACTCGGTTTTAATTAAAGTTGTTTTTTAACCCAAAATTTTTATATAGATGTACTATTTTTTATGATTATAATCAGGTTGTATTGTATTCTAAGGATGTTATAATGAATGTGTCAGAGATTGGCGTTATAATACTTGCGGCTGGTAAAGGCACCAGGATGAAATCAGATATTCCAAAAGTCCTGCACAGGATAAATGGTCAAACTATGATAAGTCTGGTGGTTGGTTGTGCATATTCTCTGTTTGGTCAGAATATTGTTGTGGTAGTAGGCTATAAGTCAGAGCTTGTAAAAGAGGAGATAAGCCGTAAGTTTAAAGTCTCTTATGCATTTCAGAAGCAGCTTCTTGGAACCGGAGATGCGGTTAAAACCGCTATTCCATTTTTAGATATAACTGTTAAACATATTCTTGTTTTATGCGGTGATGTTCCTCTGATTAAAAAAGAGTCTATTGAGAATTTTATCGGCTATCATATTAATAATAATCATGACATCTCTGTATTTGGCGTAACTGTAGATATACCAACAGGATATGGAAGGCTTCTCTTTGATGAGAGGAATCAATTTACATCCATATGTGAAGAGGCTGACACAACTTTAGAACAAAAAGCAATAAAGACAGTCAATTCAGGAATATATTGCATAAAAAAAGATTTTCTTACATATGCTCTTGATTTGATAGGTACAGATAATGTACAAAAAGAATATTATTTAACTGATCTTGTCTCCATATCCGTTAGAAATAATGGTAGCACAGGGTGTTTTATGGGAAATAGTCACGAAGAGGTGATGGGTGTGAATACTTTGGATGAATTGAAAAAAGTAGAGTGTTTGGCTAATAAGCAGATTCGATTAACCTAACTTATGTGCATACGAGTTGCTATACCAATGGTTATTTCATGACAAGATATGCTGAATAAATTAGCTTGACTTTGTGAAATGCTATGAATTATATTTGATCCTAAGATTTGTGAGGTAGTTGAAGTGGAAAATGAAGCAATAGATAAAAAATTTAATGACATTGACGAAAAAGTCGATTTTATAATAGAGCTGTGTCAGACCTTACAGGCTGAAAATGCCGAATTGACATCAAAAGTTGAAATTCTTGAATCTGAACTTAAAGCCAAAAAGGAAAAAGAGGGTCTGCAGATTGAACAGCAGACAGCTATTCAGACTAAAATAGATAAACTGATCTCCAAACTTGATAATTTTTCCGAGATACTTTAAAAAAAGATGTCAATAATAGAAGCCAAAGGTTCTATAGATATGGAGAGATCAGTTGATGGCATCATCACTATTGATCTTTATGGTATCAAATTCAGATTCAAGCCTGATAATAATGTTGAAAATCCGGAGCAGATTATTGATGAGCTTAATAAATATATTTTGAATGCAGAAAGGCATATCAAATATACTGCTTCCGATAGAAACAGGTTGGCAATTCTTTTGTTGGCTGCTATGAATTTATCCAATGATTTTCGTGAGCTTAAGTTGCAGTATGCCCGTTTTGAGTCGCACATACTGAATCGAACGTCATCGTTGTTGGATAAAATTGAACATGAAATCTGTGATTGACTTATATAGTATCTGTTATAATAAATTTTAAAGTCAGTTTTTACTCAGATAACTGACTTTCCATGTAGTTGATTTGAGAGTTTGACACCCCTGCTATGTTTGTGATTGCATTATGTCCTTTGCCTAACATTACAAAAAAAGGATCTTCACACTGATACCGGTGTGCATGTTCCTTCAGTAAAGATGGAAAAGCCTTAAAGTATTACTGGAGATCCATATATTGAACCTTTGGTTCAAAGACATCGGCAACACGGCACAATGTGGGGGTTTTAAACAATTATCAAATAACTTTCCCTATATTCTTCATAATAGCACCGTACCCTTCATACCTTTCAAATAGCAATTTTTCTACTTGTATTACATTTCTATATTCATATTATCACTATTATGTGTCTAATTGCATATTGTTGTGAGAATACTGTTTGTAATATATTTCCCCGTTGTCATCATTTTATAATAATACCGTCAGATTTATTTTATTGATAGTTGAAATATGAGGAGATCATAGTTAATGGAATATGTTGTTGTACTGAGTTCGATATGTGGAGTCGCTCTTGGAGCTGGTACTGCATACTGGCTTACCATAAAACAATTAAAGTACCGACTGGAAGATGCTGCAAAGGAAGAGTTACGAATTATCGAAGATGCAAGAAAGAAAGCTGAAACTCTTATAAAAGATGCCCAGCTTGAAGCAAAAAGTCGTCTTCTTGAAATGAAGAGTATTTTTGATAGTGAAACTGGAGAAGCAAGAGCAGAGCTGAAGAAAGAAGAGAGACGTCTTTTGCAAAGGATTGAGAATATTGATAAACGTCAAGATCAGTTTCAAAAAAGAGAAATTGAGTTTCAGTCAAAAGAGAAGGAACTAAACAGCAGAAGTGAAATTATAACGGCTAAGGAGCAGGAATATCTGCAACTCCTTCAAGATAGCAAGAAAGAGCTTGAAAAAATTTCAGGACTGACCTCTGAAGAGGCAAAGGAGATTATTCTTAAAACCATGGAAAATGAGGCACGCCATGAAGGGGCAATGCTTGTTAAAAAAGTCACAGGCGAAGCCAAGGAGCGTGCTGATAAAGAGGCTAAAAAAATTATCTCCACAGCTATTCAAAGATATGCAGGAGATTTTGTTGCAGAGCGTACCGTCTCTGTTGTGCAGTTGCCAGGTGATGAGATGAAGGGGAGAATCATTGGCAGGGAAGGAAGAAATATCCGTGCTCTTGAAGCAGCTACCGGTATTGATTTGATTATTGATGATACGCCAGAAGCCGTTATTTTATCGGGTTTCAATCCGGTACGAAGGGAAATAGCAAGAATATCACTTACTCGTCTTATATCTGATGGCAGGATTCATCCTGCAAGAATTGAAGATGTGGTTGCAAGAGTGACTGAAGAAGTTGAATTAATAATCAAGGAGGCGGGTGAACAGGCTGCTTTTGACCTTGGTGTACATGGTATCAGTATCGAACTTATCAAGGTTATAGGTCAGCTTAAATTTCGTACAAGCTATGCCCAGAATGTTCTTCAACACTCTATTGAAGTTGCATTTTTAGCTGGTGTAATGGCTGCGGAGCTTGGACTTAACGTCAAACTTGCAAAACGTATGGGACTTTTACACGATATTGGTAAGGCAATTGACCATGAAGTTGATGGTCCCCATGCCCTGATTGGTTCAAAACTTGCAAAAAAACATGGAGAGTCTGATGCAGTAGTAAATGCAATTGCTTCTCACCATGAAGATAAAATGCCTGAAAGCGTTTATGATTACCTTGTTCAGGCTGCTGATGCATTGTCAGGAGCAAGACCAGGTGCACGTAAAGAGACACTTGAAAATTATATCAAACGCCTTGAGGAGTTAGAAGGGGTTGCCAACTCTTTTGAAGGGGTCTCAAACACCTATGCAATACAGGCAGGCAGGGAAATAAGGGTTCTTGTTGAAAGTGACAAAATTTCTGATGCAGATTCTGTCCTTTTAAGCAGGGATATTGCCCAGAAGATTGAAGCAACGCTCACTTTTCCAGGTCAGATTAAGGTTGTTGTAATAAGAGAAACTAGAGCAGTGGAATATACAAATAAATAATTAGTTTAATCAGTAGGTTAGTATTAATTTCATAATTGCTATAATCCAATAATTATGTTTGTTACAATATAAAATTTAAATATTACAATAGTAGAATTTTATAATGCCACTATTGTTCAGCATATCTTGATAAGGAGTCAATTTAAATGAGTATCCTTGACATACTAAGGGAACGTGGTTTTATTGATGCGGTTACCCATGAAGATGAGTTGAGAGATTATCTTAATGGCAATAATGTGACCTGTTATATTGGTTTTGACCCCACAGCATCAAGTCTTCATGTGGGAAGTCTTGTCTGCATTATGGCGTTAGCACATATGCAACTAATG
>CAXNND010000049.1:0-8736 GCA_964203105.1 Desulfamplus sp. | reverse complement strand
TTAGCCGAGGGCTTTAGCCCCACGGCGATAGAGTTCCAAAAAATATTTTTTACCGATGAAGGCTTTATGGGCGTAGCCAAGAACTGGCACGGTTTTAAACGTAGCCTTTATAAAGGGTTTTCAGGATATAAAAAAACCCCCTTATTTCTAAGGGGGTTAGGACGATATTGGACTATTCTGAATTGTGTTGTGGTAGGCACGACCGGACTCGAACCGGTGACTTCTACCTTGTCGAGGTAGCACTCTACCAACTGAGTTACGCACCTTTAATTCGGTAAAGACAGATACCACTGCTTATGCTTTGTGTCAAGAAAATAAAATCCAATCTGGACGATTAAAAACAGGTATTCTTAGTTTAACTGGAAAATGCTATAATAGTTATATCAACAAAACATTTTGTTGAATTGTAATATTTCCGTTTACAGTTTTGAAACAAACAGATAAAAAACAAACTTGCTTGCAAGTTAAAAGAATTTTTAGTTTCATGTCAAGGCAGAAGGGGGGATGGTTATGGATGAACTGAGAAAAGCCCGTATTTTAATTGTGGACGACGAACAGCATATTCAGGATATGCTCTCTCGTAATTTCCGTTTTGAAGGGTATGATGTAAAAACTGCCAGCAATGGCGAAGAGGCACTTGAAATATTGAGAAACCACAGGATTGAAGTTGTGATCTCGGATATCAGGATGCCTGTCATGGATGGTATTGAGCTTCTCAAAAGAATTCATAAGGATTATCAGATGGTTCAGGTCATTATTATCACCGGTTACGTTACCATGACAAGTCTTCTCGATGCCTTCCGTCATGGTGCATACACATGTATTTTCAAGCCTATTAATGATATGCAAGAGCTTGATGATGCTGTCAGACGCTGTATTGAATATCTCAAACACTGGCAGAAAAAACTGTTGGAACTTCAGTCAATCAAAATAGAGTAACCAGTAGTTCGGATAGAAGTTTATAATGGGTATTTGGACAAAAATTGGTTAGGGCAGGAGTAAGATTATGGAAGAGTATGATATTGATCCCGAAGTTCTTGTAGGATTTATTGACGAAACTATCGAAAATCTTCAGGCATCTGAGCAAATGTTCATCCATCTTGAGAAAAATCCTTATGATGTTGATACTATCAATGCGATTTTCCGACCAATTCACTCACTAAAAGGGACGTCAGGTTTTTTTGGTCTTGTAAAAACCAAAGAGCTTGCCCATACCATGGAAAATATTCTTGATGCTGTCAGAAAAGGTGAAAAAAAAGCAACAAAAGATGTCTTAAATGCACTGTTGACAGGAATTGATCAGCTTAACCTAATATTTCAGAATGTCCGTGCAGGTGGAGAGGAGATTAGAGACAAGGCTCAGTCTGAAAAATATGAAAAGGTTAAGCAGCAGGTGGAATATACTCTTACAGCTAAGGATATAGATACCTTAGCACCAGATAATAGTGGGTATAATTTATCTGAAAAGAGTACAGGTGATAAAATAGCCTATACTGAAATGACTTTAGAATCAACAGACCTTCCTGGTGAACTGATAGAAAAACTTAATTTCATTCGTCCGATAATACCTGAAGATCAGCTCCACATAATTGATGCCGCCATGGAGATTCTTTTCAGAATCAGTGCAGCAAATGAAGCACAAACAGAACTGGAAATAAAACAGACAATAAAAGAGGATATTGAAACAGTTAAGCCTGAAACAGCGGCATCTGAAGATACAGGAAGAGTTAACCTATCTGCAGGAGGGAGAAAAAAGGGGGATAAAAGCGAAGAGATACACCATGAAGCTGGCAAGACAATGCGGGTTTCGGAAAAAAGCATAGACTCTTTTCTTGAATATGTTGGTGAGCTTGTGGTTGTTGAAGAGATGTTCAACTATCTTCAGAAAAAACTTGCTTCTCTATCTTTGGATCAGAATATTTCTAAAAATTTCAAGAGAGTCATAGAGACGTTCAGTACCCTTTCAGACAGCCTTCGTAACAGCATCCTTGAGATCAGAAGCGTTCCTGCTCAGGTGCTTCTGCTGAAAGCACCAAGAATTATTCGTACTGTTGCAGAAGATGCGGGGAAACTTGTTGATGTAAATATTGAGGGTGAGAATATAAGGATTGATAAAAGTTACGTTGAGCTTCTTGATGCACCTTTGACCCATATGGCGAGAAATGCTGTTGATCACGGTATTGAGCTGCCTTCCGAACGTGCGAGTGCCGGTAAGCCGGAAAAGGGGAGAGTCAGCATTGCAGTTAGGCAGAACAGAGACAATATCGAGCTGATTGTTTCAGAGGATGGCAAAGGGCTTGATCTGAATGCAATATCAGCTAAGGCAATGGAGATGGGGCTGATCTCCCGTGGTCAAAAATTAGATGAAAACAAAATTATAGATATGCTTTTCATGTCCGGTGTTTCTACTGCAAAAGAGGTAACAGATATCTCTGGTCGTGGGGTGGGAATGGATGTTGTTAAAAAAAACATTGATTCTGCCGGTGGTTGGATCAATGTTGAGACTAAACCCGGACAAGGAACCACATTCAAGATTACCCTTCCAAAAAGCGTAAGTACACAGATTGTTGATGGATTCTTGGTTAAATCTGGTAATGAAACCTATGTTCTACCAATGGAAATTATCGGAGAATCTTTTGTTCCTGAAAAAAAGGATATTACCACTGTTAGTGGTGGTAAGGGGGAGATGGTTCTTCGTCGAGGGTTGCTGATGTCAGTTGTTCATCTCTCGAAGTTTCTTGGAATGGATAATAGGTATAATGCGTCGGATCTTGATGGACATGGTAACAAGAATAATATAGATAAAGTTATGATAACCATTGAGATGGTCGAAAAAAAATATGCTCTTTGCGTTGATGATATACTCGGAGTTCAGAAAGTAGTCGTAAAACATGTGGAAGCCCTGCCAGTTGAGGCAGATTGGTTTGAAGGTGCGGCTATGATGGGAGATGGAAGTGTAGCCATGATCATATCTGTGGAGGGTTTGAAAAAAATTGTGATTGAATATTCCTGAAAATAACAACGCTCAACAATCTCTATCTATTTAGCGTTGTTTTGATTGTGCAATGGGCTGAAAGGTTTGAATAATGAAAAAATTCCAGATGATAAGTCTCAGATCAATAATTTTATATATTTTCAGTACCATGGTTTCTGTAGCAATGGTTGGAAGTACCCTTACACTCTGGTACACTTACCAGATGGATAGTCTGCTGGTAAATGTAGTAAAAAAGGACATGGTACTTTATAAGGCTCTACAGGAGATGGAGCTTGCTCTTGCCAATCAGAAGGGTTTTCTTACCTACTATTTGGTCGATGGTGATGCCAAATGGCTTGAATCCCTCGGGCGGTATCGGGCTATGTTCCAGCAGAGCTACAATCAAGCAGTATCCTTGGAAATTAATAGTGTTCAGCGGTCGGCTCTTGAAGCTATTGATATTGAATACAAACAATATATTGATGCCAAAGATAAGGCTATAGAGAATTATATGTCACAGAAGTTAAAGAAGGATAATGCTGTTAATCCATCTCCATCAGTGGAGGAGAAAATCAGTATATCTGCAATGCACTCTGCACAAAGGACACGTTTTTTCAATCTTCTGAATCTCTGTAAGGATTTCAATGTTAATCTCTGGCATATGATACAGGAAAAAGAGCGAAACCATTATGACCACTCTGAAAAGCTACGAATAATGGTTTTCAGTGCCATACTTTTTTTTATGCTGTTGGGTGCACTGTTTCTCTTTATTCTTTATATGAAAGTGCTCGAACCAATTCGGGGGCTTGCAATTGAAACTGGTGGCTCTCCTGTTGAGAGTTCAAAAAATGAGGTGGTTTCATTAAGTCACTCATTGAAAGAGATGATAAAGGACTATGGAAATACACACGATGAACTTAAAAGGAGCAGAAAGCACCTTGTTCAGGCAGAACGGATGGCTATGGTCGGAGAGCTTGCCGCAGGTGTTGCCCACACGATCAGAAATCCATTTACATCAATAAAGATGAGAATCTTTTCTCTGAGCCGTTCTCTTGAACTCTCTGATGTTCAAAATGAAGATCTTGAAGTTATTGGAGAGGAGATAGGCAGAATTGACAAGATTGTCCAGAACTTCCTTGAATTTGCAAGAACTCCAAAGTTACGCCTCAAGATATGCACATTTGACAGTGTTGTAAAGTCAGTGATAACACTTCTGGAATATCGCCTAAAGCAGCAGAATGTTGAAATATCTCATGTTACGGATCATGGATTACCTCCGGTTGAAATGGATCCGGACAGAATAAGGGAGGCACTTCTCAATCTCATTACAAATGCGTGTGAATCAATGGATAGCATAACTGATACAACGATCGACAACACTGGCAGAGATTTTGATACAACAGAGACTTGTCGCAAGATCGTCATCTCGGAAAAGCTTGGGCATGATCCTGATCTGGGTGAAGTGCTCTGCCTTAGTATTAGGGACAATGGTCCTGGTATCCCTGAGCATATTTTAGAGAAGATCACGAAACCTTTTTTTACAACAAAAGAGGATGGCTCTGGTCTTGGTTTGAGTATTGTTGACAGAATAGTCAAAGAGCATGCCGGAATCCTTACAGTAGTTTCAGAAGGTGAAGGTAAAGGGGCAGAGTTTATTCTGAAAATACCGGTAAAGAGAGGTTGGTATGAAGAAAATTCTGATAATTGATGATGACAGACAATTGAGTTTAAGTTTTAGAAAAATATTAGGTCAGGATGGTTATGACACCCATGCCGCCTATACAGGTTCTGAAGGTATTGCAATGGTGGAATTTGTAAAACCGGATCTTGTCATTTTGGATATACGCCTTCCTGACATGAGTGGAATGGAGGTCTTTGAGTCCATCCATTCAAAACAGCCCAAATTACCTGTTATTATCATCACTGCTCACGGCACCACCGAGACGGCTATTCAGGCAATTAAAAATGGAGCATTTGACTATATATACAAGCCATTTGATGTTCCTGAAATGCTTGCACTTATAGAAAAGGGGATCGAAGCGGGACGCTGCATGTTATCTCCTGTTGATGTCAATCCTGAAGCGAATCTGTTTGCCCAGCGTGAAGCTATTGTTGGCAACAGCCCACAGATGCTAACGGTATATAAGGAGATTGGAAGGGTCTCTTCTACCGATGCAACAGTTCTTATCCGTGGGGAGTCAGGTACAGGTAAAGAGCTTGCAGCTCGGGCAGTTTATCATTACTCATCACGCTCTGAAAAACCTTTTATGGTTATAAACTGCGTTGCAATTCCTGAAACTCTGCTTGAAAGTGAGCTGTTTGGCTATGAAAAGGGAGCTTTTACTGGTGCTTCTCACCGCCGTGTCGGTAAAATTGAACAGGCTCGTGGCGGCACAGTATTTCTTGATGAGATAGGTGACATGCCGATGGCAATCCAGGCAAAGTTCTTGCGGCTTCTTCAGGAGAACAGCATTGAACGTCTTGGGGGAAGAGATATTGTTCCTGTGGATGTTCGTATAATTGCCGCAACAAATCGTGATCTTGAAAAAGCTGTTGCTGACGGGACATTCAGGGAAGACCTCTACTACAGGTTACAGGTAGTAACCATCACCTTACCTCCTCTTCGTGAGCGTAAGGGTGACATTGCCATTCTGTCACACTATCTCCTTACCCGCCTTGCAGCAGACATGGAGATCAGCAATCCAGGCATATCTCCTGAATCTATGGAGAAGATTAATGGCTATGAGTGGCCAGGAAATATCAGAGAGCTTTCCAATGTTCTGAAAAAAGCCATGATCTTTAATCGAGGTGTGCAGATTCAGCCCGAGGATCTGACCATACAGGAGAGCAGCCACTGCATGGTTGTGTCACCACAACAGGAGACATCTATGCCAACCACCGTTAATAGTGCTCAAGAGGGTGTTAGGCAGTGGATACGACAATCTCTTCTGTCAGAAAAAGAGGATAAGGTATTTGACTCCTGTCTTGATTACGTGGCAGAGCTTCTGATAATTGAATCTTTGAACATCACTCGCGGTAACCGATCACGCGCGGCAAAGTTGCTTGGTATATCAAGACCAACATTTCATTCAAAAATTGAGAAATACCAGATTAGAATCGGAAGTAGTGTTCACAAAGATTAAATCAAAATAAATCTGTGGATATATATGAATGTACTAATTGTAATTGTGCTGTTTAACGGTTCAGCAAAATTAAAAGATAATTTAACACGGATTTTTTCCATGGCAGGAATAAACAGTGCCCTGGTTATGCTAATTGACAATGGCTCTGAAGACAACAGTGCAGATATTGCGGAATCTTTTTTAGCGGATACTGCAATGAGCATATTTATCCGGTTTCCAGAAAACAGAGGCGTTGGAGCAGCCTACAACAGAGGGGTTGAGGAAGCCAGGATCAGGGGAATTCAATGGATGATGATCCTTGATCAGGATACTGAAACCAGCAGCACAATATTGTTAAATCTAATGGAAGTTGCTATGAAGGTCACTTCCCTTGGACACAGGGTTGCAGGGGTAGCTCCGTTAGTGGTTAACGGATTTTTTACCGAACATTTCTACCATCCCTATCTTTGGAATGGACTTTCTCTTGTTTCCATTGATCCTCGATATTGCTCTGGGGAAATTGTCCAGATCGACTCTACAATTACTTCTGGAACTCTTTATAATGTTAATGCGTTGCAGGATGTAAGCTGTTTCAGGGAGGATTATTTTATTGATTTTATAGATCATGAGTGCCATATCAGATTAAAATCAAGAGGATGGCAGTTGTGGTGTGATAAAAATAGTCAAATTGTCCATTATATAGGCAATGAGCAAAGAATTACACGTCACGGTATCTGGGTGGAACATCTGCCTTTCAGATACTTTTTTATGGTCAGGAACATGTTAGATGGATATTTCAGGCTGTCTGGTCTTAAAGGTTCGGTTTGTTTTCTTGACCAGATGCGGGTACATTTAATGCTTATCCTGAGATATTCTAAAAGGCGTTATCAGATATTGTTCCATATTTCACGCGGGATTAAGGCATTTTTGTTGGGAAAGTGGGACAATATTGTTTAGCTTTTCCTGAAATGGTAGTTATTGGAATTAAATATGTCTTTATTAAAACTTAACAGACTAATACAGCCTTATGATTACGGTTATGTGTTGCCCTTGATTGCGAAACTTCCAATTTCATTGGGATATCGCATGGCTCAGGTACGGGGAATTCTCCATGCACTTCTTGATTATGATTGGCGTTCAAACTCACTTAACTTAAGGTATGTCCGTGCACGGGTTTTTGAGAATATGAGAGTTTTTTCAGCTCGAACACCTTTATGGGGTACCTTGAAGCGATTTATGAACAACTCTGTTGAAGAGTGGCAGTCTTGCCTTTTCAGAAATGAGAGAAAGATGAGGCACATTGCACAACATTGTCATATTGACTATTTGGATAGCTACAGACAGCTTTCAGAGAGAAAAAAGGGGGTTGTTATGGTTTCGACCCATTTTGACAGTTTCTGTATGGGAATGGTACTCATTGGCATGAGTGGATTGCGGGTAAACTGCATTAACACCTCTGGCATAGAAAATCCTAAAATCGACCCTGTCGTAAGATCACATTTCAAAAAAAAATATAGACACATGGAATCATTGATGAACGGTTTGATGCCTTACCATGAAGATGGTATGGAAATTTTTTATGAGAGGTTGAATCAGGGTGATATAGTGGTACTTATGGGAGATGTACCTGGCAGCCGCTCCAAACTCTATATCAAGTTTCTCGGTAAAAAATTCAGACTTCCCCTTGGGGCATGGTATATGGCAAAAAAAACCGGTAGTCTTCTGGGGGCATATATTACACTGGGCTTTCCAGGAGGAGGTTACTACCACACAGTCTGCACTCCTCCCTATAATCCTGATCCAGATGATCCTGTTAAATCACTCACTCCGATATACTCCTTTCTTGAATCATGGATCAGAGCATATCCTGATAAATGGGTTACATCAGATTTGTTACAAGGCTATTAATTATTAATGTAGGCACAGATAAAAATGGATTTTTATGAAAATCAGTAAACAATCGGCTGATACCATTCAAGATTTTGGTAGGCAGTGGCAGGAATATACTGAAAACAAAGGTTTTTACGCATCCATAGAGGCACTTGAAGGTCTCTTCCATCCACTGCTGAACATTTCCGACATTCAAAATGCCACCATTGCTGATGTTGGTGCTGGTACTGGCAGATATACGCTGATGTTTCAGCAGGCAGGAGCAGAAAAAATTGTTGCTCTGGAACCTTCAGATGCTTATTTGATACTAAAGAAGAATATTGCTGGACTGAAAAACATTGAATGTCTGAAAAAAAGAGCGGATGAGATTCCAGCAGATGGTTTTGATTTTGTGTTTTGTATTGGTGTTCTACAGTTCATTCAGGATCCTCTTCCTGCATTAAAAGCCATGAAACAATCACTTAACAAGAGTGGAAGAATCTTTTTATGGGTATATAGTGAAGAGAATAACAGGCTATATCTCTCGTTTGTTCTGCCTTTAAGGAAGCTCACTACCAGTCTCCCACATGGTGTGCTTAAAGTCCTGACATCTATTATTCTGCCTTTGGCAGAAATTTATGCTCTGGCAAGTCTTGCATGTTGTCTATTCAAACTACCCAAACTACCATTGTCCGACTATCTGAAAAACTATTTTATGAGAGTTGATCGATATACCCGCAAGATCATTATCCATGATCAGTTAAATCCTAC
>CAXNND010000048.1:0-8759 GCA_964203105.1 Desulfamplus sp. | reverse complement strand
AAGGTTAAGCTCCCCTGAATCAAAAGCAGAACGCACTTCAGCAACACTTGAGAACAAAGTCCCCCCCCCTGGTTTACCATCTGCTCCACGGGTCATGTAGTAGATACCAAGAACAATATCCTGAGTGGGTACAATCACGGGTTGACCGTTTGCCGGGGAAAGTATGTTATTACTTGATAACATAAGAACCCTTGCCTCAAGTCTTGCCTCAAGTGAAAGCGGAATATGCACCGCCATCTGATCCCCGTCAAAATCCGCATTAAACGCAGTACATACGAGAGGATGTAACTGAATAGCCTTTCCTTCAATAAGTATAGGCTCAAATGCCTGAATACCTAAACGGTGAAGTGTTGGGGCACGGTTGAGCATAACAGGATACTCTCTTACCACATGGTCAAGGGCATCCCATACAACAGTCTCCTCACGCTCCACCATTTTTTTTGCACTTTTAACAGTAGATACAAGTCCTTTCTGCTCAAGGTAGTTGTAAATAAATGGTTTGAACAGCTCTAATGCCATTTTTTTGGGCAGTCCACACTGATGAAGGCGTAAATTGGGTCCCACTGTAATAACAGTACGACCTGAATAGTCAACGCGTTTACCAAGAAGGTTCTGACGAAATCGCCCCTGTTTACCTTTGAGCGTATCACTCAATGATTTGAGAGGTCGCTTGTTGGTACCGGTTACAACCCTGCCATGCCGCCCATTGTCAAAAAGAACATCAACAGACTCCTGAAGCATCCGTTTTTCATTGCGGACAATTATATCAGGAGCCGCAAGATCCATAAGCCTCTTGAGCCTGTTATTCCGGTTTATAACCCTTCTGTAGAGATCGTTGAGATCAGATGTAGCAAATCGACCCCCTTCAAGAGGAACTAACGGTCTGAGATCCGGTGGAAGGACGGGTATGGCTGTCATAATCATGCGTGTTGGACTTAAACCTGAGTTGAGAAATGCATCCACAACCTTGAGACGTTTGGACATCTTCTGCTTTTTTGCTACCGACTTGGTTGTGGTAATCTCCTCTCTCAGCTCTTTATAGACCGCTGCAAGATCAACTTCATCAAGCAACTTCAGGATGGCTTCTGCACCAATACCCACTTCAAACTCATAGCCAAACTGTTCAATTGCCTCCTGGTACTTTTCATCAGAAAGAAGTTGCAGTCTGGTCAGCTCGGTCTGTCCCGGATCAATAACAACATAGGAGTCAAAATAGAGAACCTTCTCAAGATTTTTCAATGTCAGATCAAGCACATTACCAATCTTGCTCGGCAGGCTTTTTAAAAACCAGATGTGTGATACAGGACAGGCAAGTTCAATGTGTGCCATTCGTTCACGACGAACCTTGGACTGAATAACCTCTACACCGCATTTTTCACAGACAACTCCCCTGTGCTTCATCCGTTTGTATTTGCCGCAGTTGCACTCATAATCTTTGGTAGGTCCAAAGACTTTAGCACAGAAAAGTCCGTCCCGCTCTGGCTTGAAAGTCCTGTAGTTGATGGTTTCCGGTTTTCTTATTTCACCATGAGACCACTCCCTGATCTGATCAGAAGAAGCAAGGCTTATCTGGACACCCTTATACATCTTGGGATCTTTTGGCTTTGCAAAGAAATCGTATATGGTTTCCAATATCTTCTCCTTAATTATTTCCTTCAATTAGATTGATATCCAGCCCCAAACTCTGAAGTTCTTTGGTAAGAACCCTGAAAGATTCAGGCATTCCAGGCTCAAGTACATTCTGACCTTTGACAATCTTTTCATACATTCTGGTACGTCCACTCATATCATCAGATTTAACCGTGATAAACTCCTGAAGAGCATGGGCTGAACCATAAGCTTCCATTGCCCAAACCTCCATCTCTCCTAACCGCTGTCCACCAAACTGTGCCTTTCCTCCTAACGGCTGCTGCGTTACTAAAGAGTATGGTCCTATGGAACGAGCATGTAGCTTGTCATCAACAAGATGGTGAAGTTTGAGCATATACATGATTCCTACAGTGATAGGTTTATCAAACGGTTCTCCTGTTCTCCCATCATATAGAATAGACTGTCCAGATGGATTTAGTCCTGCATATTTGATAAGAGCTTTGATCTCATCTTCTGATGCTCCGTCAAACACAGGGGTTGACATGTGCACACCATTTCGGTACTGAGAGGCAAAGGCAATCAACTCTCGCTCATCCATTTTGTCAACAGCATCAACAAAGCTCTTTTCAGCATCATGAACAACAGATATTGGCGTTGTCTCATCAGTGGTATAATGTGCCTCAAAATCGTAATGTTTCTTACCCTCAGTTATATCTAATGTTTTAACTGGTGGGGTAGTAAAAATTCGTTTGAGACGCCCCCTCAACTCATCAAGTTTCATCTCGTCAAGCAGATCATCAATCTGGCGACCAAGACCACGGGCAGCACATCCCAAATGAATCTCAAGTATCTGCCCCACATTCATTCGAGATGGTACTCCTAAGGGGTTAAGAACCATGTCAACAGTTCGCCCATCTTCAAAATATGGCAGATCCTCGACAGGGAGAATTCTTGAGACAACACCCTTGTTTCCATGCCGTCCTGCCATCTTGTCCCCGACTGACAGAACCCGCTTCATCGCTACATTCACCTTAATCAGCTTGAGAACACCTGGAGGAAGTTCATCGCCCTTTTCAAATCTCATTACCTGACTGTTAAAAAACTCTTTTGCAAGTTTTATCTGCTGTTCTGCCTTGTCAGTAATATCCTGTGACTCTTCTGTTTTTAATCCAATTACTCTTGCAACTTCATCAGTCAAACGAGAATCTTCAACAGAAAAACCCATAAGATCAGTTAAAGACAATCTTATATCATTGCTTTTTTCCACATCACTGAAAATGGTCTTGTTAAATTCTGTACCAGCAGGGATAATGACATTTTTTCCTTTTTTCAGAGGAGCGGCAAGCCTATGCCCATCAAGAATCTCTCCAACACGCTTTTTTACTGTTTGGGCGATCTCTTCAATACGCTCTTTTGCCGTTTCAGTGATTATACGTATCTCATCATCCCTGTTCTTCTCAAGGGATTCAATTTCAAAATCCTCAATGATCCTTGTACGCTCATCCTTAGGTAATCCACGTCTTGAAAATACCTTGGCACTTGTAACAATACCTTCGACACCCGGGGGTACTCTTAAAGATGTATCTTTAACATCACCTGCTTTTTCACCAAAAATGGCACGAAGAAGTTTTTCTTCCGGAGAAAGCTGGGTCTCACCTTTAGGGGTAACCTTCCCTACAAGTATATCCCCAGGCTTTACCTCAGCACCAAGCCTGATAATGCCACTCTCATCTAAGTCCTTTAGTGCCTCTTCTCCCACGTTTGGAATATCTCTTGTGATCTCCTCTTTACCAAGTTTTGTATCACGAGCAACAACTTCAAACTCCTCTATGTGAACAGAGGTATATACCCCATCCATAACCAACCGTTCGCTTACAAGAATAGAGTCCTCATAGTTGTAACCGCTCCAGGGCATAAAGGCAACCGTCACATTTTTTCCCAGAGCAAGCTCTCCCCTCTCTGTTGAGGGTCCATCAGCAATAACTTCGCCTCTTCTGACCAGATCCCCTTTTTTAACAATGGGTCTCTGATTAAAACATGTGTTTTGATTAGATCTTACAAACTTGGAAGCAGTATAAATAGAAACTATTTTATCAGTAAAACCAACAGCTTTATCAGCAACACTATCTACACATCCAATATTTTTAACCACTATCCGCTGGGCATCAACATCCACAACGATTCCGTCATGTTCAGCAACAATAGCAACACCAGAGTCTCTTGCCACAACACCTTCAATACCTGTTCCAACAAGAGGTGCCTCACTTTTGATCAGAGGAACAGCCTGACGCTGCATGTTTGATCCCATCAAAGCTCTGTTGGCATCATCGTTTTCAAGAAACGGTATAAGTGATGCAGACACAGATACAAGCTGGTTTGGTGAAACATCCATGAACTCAATCTCATTGTTGGCAACCATCTCAAATTCACCAGCCACCCTTGCAGAGATATTGTCCTTTATAAATCTGGATTGCTCATCAAGTAGTGCACTAGCCTGAGCAATAGGGTGTTCCTTCTCCTCAAAGGCAGAAAGATGTTTGATCTCTCTTGACACAACACCATCTGTGACAATACGGTAAGGAGTCTCTACAAACCCGAAACGGTTGACCCGTGCATACGTACATAACGACACAATCAAACCAATATTAGGACCTTCTGGAGTCTCAATCGGACATATTCTGCCATAATGGGAGGTATGCACATCCCTTACCTCAAATCCTGCCCGCTCACGGGTCAACCCCCCTGGTCCAAGGGCACTGAGACGCCGTTTATGGGTGGTCTCTGAAAGTGGGTTTGTCTGATCCATAAACTGGGATAACTGGCTGGTACCAAAAAATTCACGAACCACTGCTGACACAGGTTTTGGATTAATAAGATCATTTGGCATCATGGCATCAACCTCCTGCATGCTCATCCGCTCCTTGATCGCCCGCTCCATCCTCACAAGACCGATTCTATACTGATTCTCAAGCAGTTCCCCTACAGCCCTGACCCGCCTGTTTCCAAGATGATCGATATCATCTACCGCACCCTGAGTATCTTTTAGCTGAACTAACTTTTCAGCTGTAAGCAGGATATCCTCTTTTCTTAAAGTTTTAACCTCAATGTCTGTTTTTACTTCAAGACGATGGTTCATTTTGAGGCGTCCCACATTGGAAAGGTCATAATATGCGGGTTTGAAAAAGAGATGATCAAGAAATTCCTGGGCTACCTCGGCAGTTGCCGGATTACCAGGTCTGAGACGTCTGTAGATTTCCATAAGTGCCTCAGCACGAGATGTAACTTTATCAACAGCAAGAGTTTTTCTCATAGAGTCTGAACTGTAGGAGTCAACATAGAGTATTGTAAAGCTCTCCAACCCTGCTGTCTCGATCCTTTCAAGCACATCAATACTGAGAAGTTCTCCTGCACGAAGTAAAATCTCTTCTGTCACCGGATGGCATATGGTTTCTGCAGAGGCTTTACCATATAATTCGTCCTTATTTATGGGAATGTATTCAAGATTTGCATCTTTGAGCTGTTTTAAGGCACGTTTTGTAAAAAGCCTGCCCTTCTTTACGGCAACCTCACCTGTCTGGGGATCAATTACATCATAGCTTGCCCGTTGCCTCTTAAGGCTATCAGGGTTGAATCGCTTAAAGTATGACCCACCTTTTTTAACAATGAAATCCTTCTGGTAAAAAAGAGTCAGAATATCCTCAGTAGTATAACCAAAGGCTTTAAACAGGATTGAGATTGGAAATTTACGTCTTCGATCAATACGGATATATATAATATCCTTAGGATCTATTTCCATATCAATCCATGAACCACGTACAGGGATAATTCGAGCTGTATAAACAATTTTACCGCTTGAATGGTTTTTACCCTTATCATGGTCAAAAAAAACGCCTGAAGAGCGGTGAAGTTGGCTAACAACAGCCCGTTCTGTACCGTTAATGATAAAAGTACCCCGTTTGGTCATCAAAGGGATATTGCCAAAATAGATATCTTGTTCCTTGATATCACGGATAGATGTCACTCCTGCATCCCTATTCACCTCATAAACTGCAAGGCGAACCTTTATATTCACTGGAATTTCATAAGTCATTCCACGGCTTATGCACTCTTGAACCGAATGCTTTATATCACCAAACGAATATGAGACATATTCAAGTGATGATGTGCCGGTAAAATCTTTGATAGGAAATACGGATTTAAATACAGAATGGATTCCAATATCTTCTCTGTCTTCAGGAAGGACTTCTCTTTGAAGAAAATGTTCGAAGGAGGTACGCTGCATTCCTATCAGATCAGGAATCTCAACAACCTTGTTTTTACTTCCAAACTCTTTTCTGATGCGTCTGTCTGCGATAGATTTTTCCGTTGTGTATTGTTCTTTTACATATATGTCTGCTGTCTGCTTGTCTGCCAAAAGGCTCCCGGTCATGGTATCTCCAATAATGGTTTATTATAACCGTGAAAGCGGAGACAAAGCCATTATGGCTTAACCTCCGCATCGTATGTGTGCAATCTGCCAATTTTTCGCAATAGTTTGTAAAGGCGATCAACCAACCGCCCGTACTCACAACAAACTATTTAATACTGATCTGTGCCCCTGCAGCTTCAAGCTGTTCTTTGATTTTTTGAGCCTCATCTTTGGACACACCCTCTTTCAAGGGTTTGGGACACTCATCAACAAGAGCTTTAGCCTCTTTAAGACCAAGACCTGTAATGGCTCTTACCTCTTTTATTACATTAATCTTTTTATCACCGGAAGATTCTAAAATTACGTTAAATTCTGTCTGCTCTTCCACTGCGGCAACTTCAGCCACGGGACCGGCTGCTGCGACAGCTACAGGAGCAGCAGCAGAAACACCAAATTTTTCTTCTAACTCTTTTACAAGCTGTGAAAGTTCAAGAACAGTCATTCCAGCAATGAACTCAACTACATCATCTTTTGTTATATCAGCCATTTCTATTTCTTCTCCTTAAAAAACAAGAAAGGGATACTATCCCCTTTAAAAAATAATTAAAATATAAATTGTTAAGCAGCTTTTTTCTGATCCCCAATTGAATTGAGCACATACAGGAACGATCTTGGGATTTCTCCAAGTACTCTTACCATTGCAGTGGGCACTGCATTCATGGCAGAAAGTACCTGTGCCAGCAATATCTCTTTTGGCGGCATTTTGGCAAGTGCTTTAATATCATCAACATTAAGCAGCTTTCCATTCATGGCACCGATTTTTATCTCAAGGTTCTGATTGGCATCAGCAAATTTAACAAGAACTTTAGCCGGTGCAACAGGATCGTTTTTTGAAGTTACAATAGCATTTGGACCCTTGAGAAAATCTTTTAAAACAGCTATAGATGTTCCCTCAGATGCCATTGACAAAAGCGTATTTTTTACAACTTCTAATTGAGACCCCTCTTTTCTCAGCTCATTTCTCAGTTGGGTCATTGACTCTACTGAGAGTCCCTTGTAATCCACTATCAGAGCGATCTCGGTTTCTGCAAGCCGTGAGTTAAGTTTTTCAACCAATTCTTTTTTTGTTGTCAGATTCAAATGAAACACACCTCCTTTCCATATTTATTATTTTCAGAGGTGCCAACTGTGCCAAAACATATTCTATCTCGGCAGGCCGGCATCGCCGTTTATACATATTGCAATGCAATTGATAATACATCGCAGTGTACCTGCTGTCTTTGACAGACAACTATATATAAGGTTTTCAAGTAACTTATAAATTTCTTTTCAGGTTTTGCTTACGCTCAAATAAAGCAGAATATATCACCAAAGCAGTTTTTTTAAAGACTATTTTACTATTGATTGATCTATTTTTATTCCAGGACCCATAGTTGTGGAAACACTGATAGCCTTAACATAAGTCCCCTTACTTGCAGATGGCTTTAAAGCAACTACCCTTGCAATGAATGCCCTGGCATTGAGAGCTAGCTTTTCTACTCCAAAAGATGCCTTGCCAATCGGAGCATGGACAATACCTGCCTTTTCAACTCTGAATTCAATTTTTCCAGCTTTAAGCTCTTTGATAGCCTTTTCTATGTCAAAAGTTACTGTTCCCGTTTTTGCATTGGGCATAAGTCCTCTTGGACCAAGAATTCTTCCTAACTTGCCAACAGTACCCATCATATCTGGCGTTGCAAGAGCTTTATCAAAGCCAAACCATCCGTTTTTAATCTTTTCGACAGTTTCATCATCTGCGATAAAATCAGCACCAGCTTCTAATGCCTCTTTTTCCTTTTCACCCTTTGCAAAGACAAGCACTTTCACCTCTTTACCAAGACCATTAGGCAGAATAACAGTGCCTCTTACCATCTGATCGGCATGACGTGGATCAACCCCAAGTCTCACTGCTATATCTACGGTCTCATCGAATTTAACATAGGATGAAGAGAGTGAGATCTCTAAAGCTTCATTAAAATCATAACGCTTTTCTCTGTCGATCTTTTCAATTTTTTCTGTATATTTCTTACCGTGTTTCGGCATCTTATATCACTCACTCCTTTACGTTTAAACAACCTCTATACCCATACTGCGTGCTGTTCCTGCAATGATCTTGGCCGCCCCTTCCACATCCACAGCATTCAAGTCTTCCATCTTCAACTTGGCAATCTCAACAAGCTGTTCTCTGGTAACTTTGCCGACTTTTTCCTTGTTTGGTGAACTGGAACCCTTTTCTATCTGAGCCGCTTTCCTCAGCAACATGGATGCTGGGGGGGTTTTTGTTATAAAGGTAAAAGTTCTGTCCTGAAAAACTGTAATCACAACAGGAATGATTGAACCCACATCATTGGCTGTTCTGGCATTAAACGCCTTACAGAAATCCATTATATTAACACCATGTTGACCCAGAGCAGGTCCAATTGGCGGCGATGGATTTGCCTTACCAGCCTGAACCTGAAGCTTTACCTGTGCAGTTACTTTTTTTGCCATTTTTTTCTACTCCTGACACACATGTATTTATCAGTTGGCGTTATCCATCCTCTTTAAACTTATGCCACATAGCAGTTGGCAGGTGCATACAGCAGACGGAAAAACACTCCAACAATTTATAATAAATCAATCAAACTTTTGCCACCTGAACAAAATCAAGCTCAACCGGTGTTGCCCTGCCAAATATACTGACAAGCACCTTTACCTTGCCTTTTTCCGGATTGACCTCTTC
>CAXNND010000047.1:0-8854 GCA_964203105.1 Desulfamplus sp. | reverse complement strand
CTGGATCTTTCAATGGGAAACGCAGCGACAAAATTTGAAAGTATGAGGAATCATCTGGACAAAATAACAGAAATGATTGAACTCCATACTGATAAGGCAAACCAGGCTGCTGCTTCTGCCTATCACTCAACAATCACCATTTTTATGATTATTTTAGGATTGGGTATTGTCACAGGTTTTTTCATGGCGTTTATCATCATCAGAAGTATTCTGGTGCCAGTGAAGGATACTGTTCGAGGTTTGAAGGATATTGCAGATGGAAAAGGAGATTTGACAAGAAAACTTAAGGTAAACTCATCTGATGAAATCGGAGAACTTGGCAACTGGTTCAATATCTTTATTGAGCAGTTAAGGCAGTTGATTCTTGAAATTTCGTCAAATGCCATTGCTCTGAACAGCTCTTCTGATGAACTGACAGCCCTTTCCAACTCCATTCTGAAAGGGTCGGATAATGTCTCTGAAAAATCTGGATCAACTGCTGTTGCAGCAGAAAAGATGCGATGCGATATTGATTCTGCTGTTGCTGCAATGGAGGAGACAACCATGAATATCAATATGGTGACCGCAGCCTCATGTCAGATTGCAGGCAGTATTGAAGCAATCGCACTCAACTCGGAAAAGGCTCATAATGCCACCACCAATGCAGTGATTCAGGTGAATCAGACATCCAGGAAAATCAATGCACTGGGTGCTGCTGCAATTGATATCGGAAAAGTTACAGAAGCAATTTCAGAAATTTCCGAACAGACCAATCTGCTTGCCCTCAATGCTACAATAGAAGCCGCTCGTGCTGGTGAAGCTGGAAAAGGATTTGCAGTTGTTGCCAATGAAATCAAGGCACTTGCCAGACAGACTGCAGAGGCAACGCTTCAGATCAAAGAGAAAATAAATGGAATCCAGAATGCCACCACTGAAAGTGTCAGTGATATTGAGCAGATTTCAGAAACCATAAACAGGGTTGACGAAATGATGAAGTCTATCTCACTTGCAGCAGATGAGCAGCAATCTGCCACCCGTAACATTTCAAGCAATGTTGCCAGTGCCTCTCAGAAAATCAATGAAGCTAATAAAAAAACAGCTCATAATTCTCAAATTTCTGCAATAATTGTGGAAGATATATCCGAAGTAAACCTGTCTGCTGAAGTGCTTTCCAACAGCAGTGCAAAGGTTCATAACAATGCCGCTGAGTTGAATAAACTGGCAAAGACCCTGAAAACTCTGGTTGGAAGATTTCAGGTTTGATAAACCATTCCGCCGCAAGCAGCGGGATATCGCTCAAATGAAAATTTCATTTTTATCGCCGCAACCGGCGGGAATTGAACCCACTGATATTAAAATATAATAAATTGACTATAAATACACAAGGAGAGATAAAATGGGGAACAAAGTACAAACGGCAATCACACCAACCAGGGAAGAAGATTATCCACAGTGGTATCAGGAGGTTGTCAAAGCCTCTGAAATGGCTGAGAAATCTTCGGTAAGAGGCTGCATGGTTATAAGACCATGGGGATATACACTCTGGGAAAATATTGTATCCACACTTGATATCATGTTCAAGGATACTGGTGTTAAAAATGCCTATTTCCCTCTGTTTATACCATTGAGCTATCTTGAAAAAGAGGCAGAGCATGTTGAGGGTTTTGCCAAGGAGTGTGCGGTTGTCACCCACCATAAACTTGAAAAGGGGCCAAACGGAAAACTTGTTCCAGCCGGAGAGCTTGCCGAACCTCTTATTGTAAGACCAACCTCAGAGACTATCATTGGCGAGTCCATGTCAAAATGGGTCTCAAGCTACAGGGATCTGCCTGTTCTTATAAACCAGTGGGCAAATGTGGTTCGCTGGGAGATGAGAACCCGTATTTTTTTAAGAACCAGTGAATTTTTGTGGCAGGAGGGTCATACTGCACATGCAACAGAGACAGAAGCTCGTGATCGTACCCAGATGATGCTTGATGTCTATACAAAATTTGTTGAAGAGTCTCTTGCCATGCCAGTGATTAGAGGTGCAAAAAGCGAATCAGAGCGTTTCCCAGGTGCTGTGGATACACTCTGCATTGAGGCGATGATGCAGGATAAAAAGGCTCTTCAGGCAGGCACTTCCCACTTCTTGGGTCAGAATTTTGCAAAGGGTTCAGATATAAGATTTCAGGATGCAGATAAAAAAGAGCAGTTTGCATGGACAACATCATGGGGTGTCTCCACAAGAATGATAGGTGGAATGATCATGACCCATGGAGATGATGATGGTGTGATAATGCCTCCAAGGGTTGCACCTGCCCATGTTGTTCTTATTCCAATATTTAGAAATGAACTGGAAAAGGCATCTGTAATGGAATACACAAATTCACTTGCCAAAGAGTTGAAGCAGGTTCTCTACCATGATCGCAAAATTGTTGTTGAGATTGACGACAGAGATACAGGCGGAGCAAGAGGCTGGGACTGGATTAAAAAAGGTATTCCGGTAAGAGCTGAAATAGGTCCAAAGGATATTGAGAATGACTCTGTTTTTGCTGGCAGACGAGATAGATCACCAAAAGAGAAAAAGGCGATTAAACGCTCTGATTTTGTAAATAGTATGGTTACTGTGCTTGATGATATTCAGACTACTCTGTTTAACAGGGCATTGGAGTTCAGAAAGGCAAACACAGTTGAGATTGATGATAGAAAGGCTTTTTATGATTTTTACACATCATCAAGTGAAACAAAAATTCATGGTGGATTTTGCATGGCTCACTGGTGCGGATCAAAAGAGTGCGAAGCTAAAATAAAAGACGACCTCTCTGTCACCATAAGATGTATTCCGTTTGACAGCAGGGAGGAAAATGGAAAGTGTATCTGCTGCAATGGTGCAAGCAATAAAAGGGTTCTATTTGCAAAGGCATATTAATTAGCGGGTAAGGTATTTTTCTGATTGTTAGCACAATAGAAGGCTTTGATCGTAAATGGTAAGAATCAACGACATTTTAGATGCTATTGTTGAGTATAATCCTGAAGCAGATCTGCATTTGGTAGAGAGAGCATATATCTACTCTGCACAGGTGCATGATGGTCACATGCGTCTGTCGGGTGAGCCATATCTCTCTCACCCGCTGGCTGTTGCCTTTATACTTGCCAGGATGAAGCTTGATGTGGAAAGTATCTCTGCCGGTCTCCTCCATGATGTGGTTGAAGATACACACGCCACCAAAGAGGAGATTCAGCGGCTCTTTGGACACAATGTCGCCCACATTGTCGAAGGTGTTACCAAGATATCAAAGCTGACCTTTTCCGACAAGATTGCCCGTCAGGCAGAGAGTCTCAGAAAGATGATCCTTGCAATGGCAGATGATATCAGGGTGGTTCTTATCAAACTTGCAGACAGACTCCACAACATGAGGACACTCAATTATCAAAAACCTGATCGTCAAAAGGCAATTGCACAGGAAACTCTTGATATTTATGCTCCGATTGCAGCCCGTCTTGGCATATTCTGGATAAAACAGGAGCTTGAAGATGTCTCGTTTCTCTACTGTATGCCTGATGAGTATAACACTATAGATGCACTTGTGAACAAAGCTCGGGATGAAAAAGAGGCTTATGTAAAAGAGGTGATGGAAAAACTTCAGGAAAAGCTGGCTGCAGAGGGCATTGAGGCTGATATCAAGGGGCGGTTCAAGCAGCATTACAGCATTTACCACAAGATGATCTCTCAGAATTTGGAGTTCAATCAGGTCTATGATCTGATTGCGTTCAGGATCATTTTGGAGAAAAAAGCTCAGTGCTATGAGGTTATGGGTATTATCCACGATATGTGGAAGCCTATCCATTACAAGTTCAAGGATTATATCGGGGTTCCAAAGCAAAACGGATATCAGTCCCTTCACACAACTGTTATAGGTCCTCACGGGGAACGGGTCGAGATTCAGCTTAGAACCAATGATATGGATGAGGTGGCAGAAGCTGGAATTGCAGCCCACTGGAGCTATAAAGAGGGGGCTGCAATTGATGAAAAAACCGGCAAGACATTTGCCTGGCTTAGAAATCTTGTTGATAACCAGAAAGAGTCAACTGATCCGGATGAGTTTCTTGAGAATGTGAGAATTGATCTCTACCCAGACGAGATTTATGTTTTCACACCTGATGGTGAAATCAAAACCCTTCCAAAGGCTGCAACTCCTGTTGATTTTGCCTATATGATCCATACTAAAATTGGTGATCAGTGTATTGGTGCAAAGGTAAATGGCAAAATGGTACCTCTTAGCCATAAATTAGAAACAGGGAATAGTGTTGCCATTGTCACTGCAAAGGATCACCATCCAACTCCTGACTGGCTCAATTTTGTCGTCACTGTCAAGGCAAGAAGCAAGATAAAACACTGGATTAACACACAGGAAAAGGAGCGAAGCATATCGCTTGGCAAGGAGATGTGCGAAAAGCTGTTCAGAAGAAAAGGTTACAGCTTTAATGCAATGGTCAAGGCAGGGGAGCTTGATGCTGTTGCCGAGTCATTTAGTTTCAGGGTTGTGGATGATCTGATTGCCCATGTCGGGTTTGGAAAGATCACCCCGCTTCAGTTGTTTCACAGAGTTGTGCCTGATGCAGATAAGGAGAAGGAGAACGATAGCACAGGCGACAACAAGATATCCTCTATTCTTAACAAGCTTATTGGTAAAAACAGAAAACCCAAAAAAAACAGCGATGGTGTTGTTGTCAAGGGGCTTGATGACATTTTGGTAAAATTCTCCAAATGCTGTACCCCCCTTCCAGGAGACGAGATTACAGGTTTTATAACTCAGGGGCAGGGTGTTACAGTGCATCGCAAGGGGTGTCTCAATATTTTGCAGATGAACCCCGAGCGCAAGATTGATGTTCAGTGGAGCGATAGTTATGCAGAGTCATATCCAGCCAGAATAAGGATTCTCGCCACTGACAGAGCCGGCTTTTTGGCTGATGTGGCAACCACAATAAGCAAACAGAAGGCAAATATCATAAATGCACAGACAGAAACTTCCGAGTTTGGTGCTGTTAAAAGTTACTTTACCGTCTCTGTAAGCAGCATTGAGCAGCTTGAGAAGGTTATGAGCGAATTAAGAAAAGTGAAGAGTATAAATGATGTGAAGAGAATTGACACAATGGAGTAAATTTTATGCACGTTTTAAGTAGAGTAGCAACCCTGCTGCAATGACAATTGCACCTGAAATATGATATAATTGAATCCTTTCTCCAAGAAAGATAAAGGCGATAAAAGAGGCAAAAACAGGAATCAGATATGAAAACATTGAAGCCATATTGGGTCCCGCCCGCTTTACCCCTTCATTCCAGCACAAATATGATATAATGGATGGGAATATTCCAAGAAACAGAATTATCGACAGATTCTTTATATTTATCGCAAATGAACCATACTCGCACAGCTCCCAGATATAAAACGGAAATATGAATGGAAGACCTGTAATAATAGTGATTGTCAAAAATGCAATCCGGTCAATATTGAGTTTCATAAGTTTTAAAAGTACGGAATAGATTGACCAGCTTACAACTGCTCCAAATGTTAGCAGATCGCCGATGTTTACCACCAAAGATAAAAAATTGTGCAAACTTCCCTTGAAAATAATAATCATCATACCGGCAAGCGATATGAGCATACCGGCAATTTTCGGGACACTTTCCTGCTGACGGAGAAAAAGCCATGAGAGGATAAATGTGGTTGCAGGCGTGGCAGCAATTACAAACGACATGTTAGTTGCTGTTGTAAATTGTGCAGAAAAGTATATAAGAGAGTTGTAAAGTGTGATGCTGAAAACAGAGAGAGCGATAATCCTTGCCCAATTCTGTTTAAGCAGCTCTTTTTGCTCAACTACCCTCTTTAAACCAAAGGGCAGGATAAAACATAACGCTGTAAACCATCTGAAAAAAGAGAGAGACATTGGTTTTATCTCATTAATCATCCCTTTTGCGAACACTGTATTGAGTGCCCAGCTCATAACAGCAACAGTAAGCATAATAGATGCGATAAATGTATTATTAGTCTTGTCTTTGATTTTAATTGTCATCACTTAATCAACCTCCCTTTGTTTTACTGTGTTATATCCATAATTAATGTTTTGAACCCATCATGAAGATTAACAAAAATATAATGCTCTTTCCTATAACGTATCTGCAATAAAATCAAGGTGTGGTATTTTAGCCTATGCCTCATCTTATTCCTCCCCCTGCTTTATAAGCAGAGGATAACACCAACAACAAGAAGGAGACAAATCAGTGAAAAGGCGCGAATTTATCAAGAAAGCAGGTGCAGGTGCATTGGTTGCCGGTACGGCAATGGGTGCGGTTCCGGCAATGGCAGCAAAACCAGTGATGTGGAAAATGGTAACAACATGGCCTCCTCATTTCCCAATTTTAGGTGAAGGAGCTGATTACATTGGAAAACTTGTGGAAGAGATGAGTGGAGGCAGATTCAAGATTTCTGTTTATGGTGGTGGAGAACTTGTGCCTCCAATGGGTGTATTTGATGCGGTAAGTCAGGGCACCGTAGAGATGGGACATGGAGCAGCCTATTACTGGTCAGGTAAGGTTCCGGCAGCCCAGTTTTTTGCAGCAGTTCCTTTTGGGTTCAATGCCCAGTCACAAAATTCATGGGTTACATCAGGTGGCGGGCTTGCTTTATGGGAGGAGGTTTATAAACCATTTAATCTCAAACCCTATCTTGGCGGTAATACTGGTGTTCAGATGGGCGGCTGGTTTAACAAGGAGATTAACAGCGTTGCTGATCTCAAGGGTCTGAAAATGAGAATACCGGGTCTTGGCGGACAGGTGCTTGCAAAGGCTGGTGGAAATGCGATTCTTGTAGCTGCCGGCGAAATATATACCAATCTTGAGAGAGGTGTAATTGATGCAACAGAGTGGGTAGGACCATTCCACGATTTGACAATAGGACTCCATAAGGTTGCAAAATTTTATTACTATCCAGGGTGGCATGAGCCTGGAACAACCCTTGAGGCTATGGTAAATATCAATGCCTATGAAAAACTGCCACCTGATTTAAAAGCAATTTTGGATACCGCAATTGCAAGAGCTAACAGTTTGATGCTCTCACAATTCGAGGCAAGAAACAATGATGCTTTAAGTGAGCTTGTAACAAAGCATAAGGTTCAACTCAGAAAATTTCCTGATGATGTTTTGAAGCAACTTAAAGTCTATGCAAATCAAGTGCTTGAAGAGATGGCAGCAAAAGACCCAATGAGCAAAAAAGTCTATGAATCTTTTAAGAGTTTCAGGTCAAAGATTTACGAGTGGAACAAAACAAGCGAAGAGCCATATCAGCAGTTCAAATATATTTAATGTATAGTATCCTTTCAGGATCAGTTTGTCGTGTATAAAATTTGTAGGTACAGAGCAATGTTTCTGTACCTACTTTGGAATGTCTATGTCGCAATTCTATTGGATTGAAAATAAATGTTGTTCAGAGATCATATCCCTTCCCAAGGGGCAGAACCGCCTCACATTTTGCCAGCTCCTCAACCGGGATATGGCATAAAATGCGATGAGAACCCTTTCCATACTGCCACTGAGGAGATTCTTGTTCACATATCTCTCCACTGTTTTTAAGCATGATGCGTCTTTGGCAGCGGGTGTGAAAACGGCATCCGTTTGGCGGGTTCATTGCACTTGGGACATCGCCTGACAATCTTATGAATTTTCGCCTTGATAATTTGGGGTCAGGTATGGGAACTGCTGATAAAAGAGCCTCTGTGTAAGGGTGATAAGGGGGGGGATAGATTCGTCTGACCGATCCAAATTCCACAATCTGCCCAAGATACATAACTGCAACATAATCTGAAATAAAACGCACCACACTCAGATCGTGGGCAATAAAGATAAGCGTTGTGCCAAGCTCATCCTTTATCTCGTTGAGCAGATTGAGTACCGCAGCCTGAACAGAGACATCAAGAGCAGATACAGGCTCGTCACAGATCACCATGCTTGGCTGACTCGCAAGTGCCCTGGCAATTCCGACCCTCTGTTTCTCACCACCGCTCAACTGTCTTGGATAGCGACTGTAATAATAGGTATCTAATTTCACCGCCTGAAGGAGACGCTCCACCTCTGCATGAATATCTTTTGCCGGAACAGTTCCAAATCTTTTGATAGGGCGAGCAATCTGATCCCCCACTGTGAATGATGGGTTCAGGGTGGAGTCAGGATTTTGAAAGACCATCTGAAGCTCGCGGATAAGAGATTGACTTCTTTGGGCAACCGGTATCGCAATATCAAATCCCATAAGTTCAGCTTCACCACCCGATACTTTCTCAAGCCCCACAAGCCCTTTTACCAAAGAGCTTTTACCGCATCCTGATTCGCCAACAATTCCAAGAACGGATCCTTTGGGAACAACAATGGACACATCGTCAACTGCCTTGACATATTTTTTTTGCTCAAGCCCTAAAGCACTCCGGATTGAGCCTGATTTGTGTTCATAATATATTTTGAGATTTTTAACAGTTGAGATATTCTGAATTGCTATAACAGATTCATCATCGCTGGTTAAATTGTCATTTTTAAAACCCGTATCTGTTTTAATATCTCTATCTGTGCTGATGTCTGTTGAGCAGGTTGATTCAAGAATCTCCCTGTTTCCTCTTGTATAATCGGTCATGCTTGCTAAAAGGGTCTTGTCACCAAGAAAACAGCGGGTCTGATGCTCATTACTAAACGCTTGATGCCTTTTTCCAATACAAGCCTTATTATCTGATCTATCCTTATTATCATTTGATCCATTGAAAATGGTAATAAGTTCAGGGTGGGTTGTTTTGCATTTATCCTGGATATTTTGAGATACCATCCAGTCGCATCGAGGGGCAAAAATACACTT
>CAXNND010000046.1:0-8881 GCA_964203105.1 Desulfamplus sp. | reverse complement strand
AAAAGATTTCTCAGATTCATAAAGAGTCTCAGGAAGCACCGGTTCAGCATGGACATGAAACCATCTTGCTGGTGGAGGATGACAAGACAATACTGAAAATGGGCAAGGCTATGTTAGAAAGGTTGGGATATCGGGTGCTGACCTCCGATACTCCAAGCAAGGCGATTGATATTGTACAAGATTACGGTGATGAGATTGTTCTGCTAATTACCGATGTGGTTATGCCAAAGATGAGTGGCAGGGACTTGGCTACGGCTATAATCTCCCAACATCCACAAATCAGGTCTCTGTTCATGTCAGGATATACGGCTGACATGATCGATCACAATGGTGTACTTGATGAAGGTGTCCACTTTATCCAGAAACCATTTTCCAGAAATGAACTTGCCTGCAAGGTCAGGGATGTTCTCAACCACTGATGAATATTTTTAACCGCTCATATAACCACCCTGCATAAATGGACATCCTTCAAAACTGTAATTTGCCCCTTGATTTTATTGGATAACAATTTAGTTCTGCAGGAGAGCAAATGTCTAAAAGAGAGAATCAAACCCCTATGAAATCCAATCTGACGTTAATCGGTATGCCTGGTGCTGGAAAGAGCACAGTAGGTATTATACTTGCTAAAAATCTTACTTTTGGATTTATTGATACTGATGTGCTGATTCAAATCAATCACCAGAAGTCTCTCCAGCAGATCATAAATGAGAGCGATCACCTGAATTTAAGAAATATTGAAGAGAAGGAGATTCTCAAACTCAATATAGATAAACATATCATTGCAACCGGCGGAAGTGTTCCATACAGCAAAAAATCTATGGAGCACATTAAAAGCATATCGGAAATTGTATTTTTGAATGTAAGTTACGAGGAGCTTGAACGGCGAATTAAAAACTTTGCAACCCGTGGTATTTCAAAGTCCCCAGACCAGACATTCAGGGACCTTTATGAAGAGCGTCAGATATTGTATAACAAATATGCAGATATCATTGTTGATTGTAATAGTATAGATCAGGATGAGGTGGCTGTGGAGATCACAAATATATACAAATCCCGTCTCCTGACAGGGAAAAATCTGCCTTCAACTGCTGCCTGACAAGAGGGAAGCCAAATTTTATCCATGAACAAATTAGATATTATCCACTTTATTGGATGCGGTGTTCTTGCACCGGATATTAAACATATTGCAGGGGAAAAATCAGAGATAGCTCTTAAAATGACCTTTCTTCCCGGAGGACTTCACGACAAGCCAAATGAGTTGAGATTAAGGCTTCAGTCTGCAATTGATAATGCAGCACGGGATGAGAGATGCTGCCGGATTGTTGTCGGATATGGCATCTGCGGCAGGGGCAGTGTGGGAATCAATGCTCCCCATGTTCCTCTGGTCTTTCCAAGAGTGCATGACTGCATAGCACTATTTATGGGCAGTGATGAGTCATACAGAAGGGAGTTTGCGAGGTATCCCGGGACATTTTATCTCTCTGCAGGCTGGTGTATGGAGAAGGGGCGACCCCTAAACAGTAGAGATAGAGACTCTAAGAACAGAGCAAATTTAGGAGATCACAAAAAGGGTGAAGATAGCAGCATAAGTAGAGTAGTAAGTAGCGATGAGAAAATCTGGATAGGTTCAGAACCAATGGGATGCCTTGAGCTAAAGAGAAAATATGGAGATGCGGCTGGAGATAAAATTATCGGTTTCTTCAGTAGCTGGCAGAAAAATTATCAGAGGGCAGCCTTTATTGATACCGGACTTGGCAACAGTCATCTATACTCTCAACAGGCACAGAATATGGCAGATGAATATGGCTGGAAGTATGAGCAGATTGAGGGGGATACCTCTCTGATGCAACGTCTGCTGACCCAAAAGCATTCTGACGATGCCATTCTGATTGTTCCTCCTCGCCATTGCACCATATACTGTGCTCTTAAAAATGGTTTGGATTCAGCACCTGTTATTGCTGATAGGGCTGATAATATGGAAAAGCTCGGGAAAGATTCAAATCATCAGATGACTGAAGATGCAATCAGGAGTGGTTCAAATCATGACAGGATAAGGAAAGATTCAAACCAGGATAAGAGCAGCAGAGGCTCAAATGAAGAGGAGGGGAGGGAGCTTTTGATCCGTTATGGACTTGGTATTGATGCAGGTGGCACATATACTGATGCTGTAGTATATGATTTTCATGATAAAAGAATAATTGCCAAAAACAAGGCTCTGACAACCAAATGGGACTTTTCTATTGGCATTCAAAATGCCCTGACTGGTCTTTCTGATAGCGACCTCCTCTCTAAAGTGGAGCTTGTTTCTGTCTCAACGACCCTTGCAACCAACGCAATTGTTGAGGGCGAAGGTCAGAAAACAGGTTTGATTTTGATGAACAGTGCAGGAGTTGTCTCTGACGATCTGATTGCCCACACCCCAAAACGAAACATAGGTGGATATATAAACATCAGCGGCGAGGAGATCGAGCCGGTTGATGAGGATGAGGTGCGAAAGGTGGTAAGAGAGATGACCACAAACGACGGTGTAACTGCATTTGCCGTGTCAGGATTTGGAGGGGCTATCAACCCTGCCCATGAGTTGACTGTCAAACAGATAGTTGAGCAGGAGACTGGTATGGTTGCATGTTGTGGACATCAACTCTCTGATCTTCTAAATTTTGTTGTTCGTGCACAGACAGCGGTTCTCAATGCCCGTATTATTCCACGCATGATAAAATTTTTCAGCGATATTGATCTGGTTTTGCAAAGATTTGGAATATCTGCACCTGTTATGGTGGTCAAGGGTGATGGAACATTGATATCTTCTGAGATGGCAAGAGATAGACCTGTGGAGACCATTCTATCTGGACCTGCTGCAAGTGTTGCCGGTGCAAAGCTCTTAACCGGCTTAACAGATGCAATGGTTGTTGATATGGGTGGTACCACAACTGACACGGCAGATATCTGTGACAACATGGTTGCTGTATGTGAAGATGGTGCAAAGGTTGGAGGATTTGCAACTCATGTCAAAGCCCTGGATATGCGTACGGTAGGTCTTGGCGGAGATAGCCTTATAAAGTGGAAACATGGAGAGTTCACCATCGGTCCAAGACGTGTTGGTCCTTTGGTATGGGCTGCCAATCTCGACAGATCTGGGGTCAGCAAGGCACTGAACCAGATGGAGCAACGGCAACTATCCCATTTAGATCAGGTGCTGTTTGTTGCAACAGCTTCTATGGGATCAAGATTGCCCTCTTCAAATTATCCACCCTTACAACTCTCGCCTGAACAGGTTCTCCATCTCCCTGGCTCAAAATATTACAAAATCAGCTCTCAACAGCCCATCTATCAATTCCCGTTTAAACCGACAGCTCATGAGATTGAGATATATGAGCTGTTAAGCAACCGCCCATACACACCAGAAGAGCTTGCATCAGCCATCAACTGCCTGTCAACGCTCTTTCTTCCTGTGGAGAGGCTTGAAGAGAGCGGTCTTGTTCAGAGATGCGGATTAACTCCAACTGATCTTCTCCATGTGAGAGGGGATTTTAGACGATGGAATCCTGAACCTGCCCAAAGATTGGTTCGTATGATGGCAGAGTGCACCAAACAAACAGTTAATGAACTTGTTGACGATCTTCTCAGTAAAGTCGAGAGAAAACTGGCACTTGAGCTTTTAAAAAATCTTATTTTCAAGGATATTCGAAAGGACAAACAGCAGGAAAGAGAAAAAAAAAGGATGGAACAGAGAAATGAAACTTTTGATATGGAGATTGAAAACTCCCCTGTCTCAAGGCATCTTATTGCCAGTATGCTCGACCCATCTTCAAGTTCACGTTATCGTATAAGAGCTGAGTTTTGCCATCCTGTCATTGGAATAGGGGCACCCATCAACTATTTTCTTCCCAAAGCCGGAAAACTCTTGAATGCCAACGTGATTATTCCGCCAGATGCCGATGTGGCAAATGCCCTTGGTGCAATCACAAGCCATATAATGATAAGAGAGAAACTTATTATCAGACCGGACAGCATCGGCAGGTTTGTCGTTGAAGGGGTTGCCGGCAATAGGGGGTTCAGCGATATAAATGAGGCGGAGTCATGGGTTGTGAAGTATTTGAAAAGGAGTGTGCAAAGCATAGCAGTCAAAGCCGGTACAAGCAGAAAAGAGGTCTCTGTCAATATAGATGACCGGGTGGTCAACACCGGTAATGGACTCTCTCTTTTTCTTGACAGAACCATCACAGCCACCCTGACCGGAAGCCCTGATTTAGCTTTGCGATCCCTAAACCATAAAAAAATATAGATTTGACAACTTATAGTTTTCCAGATAATTAAATTGGTAAAAAATATTTTTTGGAACTCTGTCGCCGTGGGGCTAAAGCCCTCGGCTAACTCATAAAGGAAGCCCTCTTAAGAGGGATTGGGTAAACATTAGCCCAGAGCTTCAGCTCAGGGCTGGATAAAAATACTTTTCTGGAAATCTATTAGAACCAGGATCGATGGCTCCAGACATCCTTTTCCAAATTCTCCTTGTCCTCTTGAAGTTTGAGATACATGGATGCGTTCTGGATAGCAAGCCCACCCTGATGCCCAAGAGCTTCAACCATCATAAGAAGATCATTCTGGAACTCTCTTTGCTCTCCGCTGTAGAGTCGTAAAACGCCGATCGCCTCCTCCCTTGCCATAATCGGGGTTACGATCATAGATTTTATCCCCTCTTTTGTCATCTCTTCCCTGAACAGCACTCTATCATCTGTATCTGTATCGTGGACAATAACAGTTTCTCCTTTTAATGCACGGATGGTTGTATCGCTATTCATGGTGCTTACCGCCTTCACAAACTCATCGCTCAATCCATGGCTTGCAACAAGTTGCATGGTTTGGGTATCTTGATTGAGCAGACGAATGGCAGCACCTTTCATACTAAATGTATCACAAACCTCCTCTGTCATGTGTTTGAGAACCTCATGAATATCAAGGGTGGAATTGATGGATGAGGCAAGCTCAAGAAAGAGGGTTGAGTTTTTTTCAAGTCTTTTAAGAAGGCGATTGTTATGGATGGCAATACCTCCCTGCTCTGCAAGGGCACGCAGAAAAGCTATCTCCTTATCTCCAAAATCACGCTGAGTCGCTGTATATACGGATAAGATGCCTATGGTGCGATTTTTAACAAGAACGGGAACAGAAATCAGAGAAGCTATCCCTTCAGCTTTTTTGAGTTCATGGTGTTCTAAACGGGGATCTGTTGTTGCATCCTTAAACATAAGATACCCTTCTCTTTCAATGGCTTTAACAATGGTCATTGCTTTGAGCGGGGTTGCATGGAAATAGTTCTGTGACAACCCTTTTTGTACAACTGGAGTAAAAAAATCATTTTTATCATCAGACAGAAAAAGACACGCTGCCTTTGCGTCCATTGATTTAATTGCACTGTCAACAATAAGATTCAGAAGTTCATTCTGGGTTGCTGCTGTGCCAAAGGCTCTGCTGATCTTGCAGAATATATCAAAATAATCGGCTTCCCGTAACATATCTCTCGATCTCCTATGAATTTGTTTTTATCTTTTTGGCTGAATGGGCAGGTTTAGATACTTTTTTTTCAGGTTCAGCGGTTTTATTAGTTTCAGAAGTTATAGCATTTCTGGCAAGTCTCAACGGATTAATCAGTTGATCGGATGTAATTTTTTTCTCTAAATGTTCAATAGGTAATTCATTTGCAGGCTCCTCATCTCTCTGTTTAAGCCATGATGCAATTTTGGGGGCAAATGCCTCCTGACATTTTGAGCTGACATATATTCCAATATGTCCTGTATTAAGACATATATCTTCCGTATCCTTGCTGCCAACCACTTTTACAAGCTGGTTACATGCTTCTGGCGGTACAAGATGGTCAAATTTGCCATAAATGTTGAGCAGAGGCATGGTAAGATTTTTAAGATCAACCAATTTCCCGCCAACCTCAAGTTTGCTCTGGATAAGTTTGTTCCCCTGATAGCACTCTTTTACAAACTGTCTGAAAACCTCGCCTGGCAGATCAGGGCTGTCAAAAATCCACTTTTCCATGCGGATAAAGTTTTCAACAAACTCCTTGTTATCCATATTTTCCATGAAACCCACATATTTATCGATCATAAGACGTGCGGGATTTAAAAGGAGAAAACCGAAGTTCATCATGTCTGCTGAGAGGTTGCCGTATGTATTTACAACAGCATCAACATCAAGATTTCTCATCCATAGGTGCAAAAGCCCTTTGTTGGTGTCAAAATTGGTTGGGGTGACTGTAGTAACGAGGTTTCTTATCTTTTCAGGATGGAGTGCCGAATAGATGACACTAAACGCTCCGCCCATACAGATTCCCATCAGATTAATCTTGGGGACACTATTCTTTTCCCTTATAAAATCAACGATATTATCCATATATCCATTGATATGGTCATCAAAATCAAGAAATCTGTCCTTGCGGGTGGGATATCCCCAGTCAATCATGTAAAGATCAATGCCGTTTTCAAGAAATCTCTCTACCACACTTCTTCCTGGCTGAAGGTCAAGCATTGTTTCGCGGTTGATCAGTGCATAGACCACAAGCAGAGGCGTTTTGTATTGTCTATTTGTTGTTGCCCGATAGTGTTTGAGTTTCACCCGGTCTTCCTGGTAGATAACGTCATAGGGTGTCTGGGCAAGATCGGTTTTAAGATCAGACAGGAGAACCTCGGATGCTTCGCTTGCCCTCTTGCGAACTTTTGTTGCATCCTCGGCAACCTTTGACATGATAAGATCAATAGGGACTTTAAATTGACTCATATCTTACCTCCTGAAGTTGGGGTTTCTGTAATTGCAATTTTCTTTTTAAGGGTGCGTAGCTCTTTTTTTAGCTGGTGAAGCTCTTTTGCGATATCATCCATCTCTGATCTGCTGGCAACCGGAAGACTTTTCAGCATATCTTCCATAACACTCTCTTTGGCACTTGTAAACTGGCTCATTGAAGCTAATGTATTTGTCAGTGTATCAATATATTCTGGGGTCTGAAACAGGGTCATAAAATGCCCTTCCAAAATTTTCAACCACATCTGGTAGTAGAACTGGGGATCTTCGGATAGCTGACCCTTTTCTGCAATTTTTTCAATTTCCTCCTGCATCACCACTGCAGAGCGATGAAACGGAAGGGAGAGCATACGTAGAAACTCCGCCATACTTGTCTGGCATATATTGAGTTTATCCGTCATGTTGTTGATTTTTTCCTGATACTCCCGTGTAAGACCAAGTTGAGGAACCCTGAGAAATTTTCTGAACTCTTTCTCATATATTTCAGACCATACCTGAAAAATATTCTCATCTATATTGTCAAACTTGTATGCCTGTACTGATTGCCCCATTCTGCTGGCACTTGCCGCCATCTTCTGCTGAATGTCAACCATACCGGAAAAAGTTGACTGGGTAATGCTCATAAGCATTTCAGGCATGCTGCCCATACCCTTGAAAAGTGCAGACATAAATTCAGGCGATGACATGGCACCTGCAACTGTATGCCAGTTTTTCATTGCATTTGCCATCGCAGCCATAGCATCCTTACGCTTTGTGGTCTCTCCTGAAGAACCCTCACCTGATTGAAATGGCCAGCTAAATTGTGTTTTGCCAGACTCATAAGAGGTTGGCTTGAATGGTTGCTGGAAGAGAGACTGAAAAGATGGGTCAAAAGGTGATTGAAAAGGTAAGTTGAATGGTGGCTGAAAAAAGGGCGAAATCATCATTGATATATCTTTATGGGTCCGCTGGCTCTCCATCAGTTCATTCATTGATTTTGCCCAGGTTTTGATCGTTGATTCAATTCCTAAAGGATCGTTTGTTGTATCTACCATGTGCACCTCTTATTTTTGATTTGTATTTGCTGCCCGCTATTTTTTATAGCTAAGAATCTAAATTCTGCCTTTGATGTAAATCCTGTTTATAGCCTATTTACCACGCTCTCCGGATTTGAACAGATTCTGCAGATTCTCTATTAAATTCTGAAACTCGCCGGTCTGTTTACGGGTCAGATTCTGGATATGCTGGAACAGCTCAATATGTCCCATACCCTTTGCATTAAGGATATCTCTCAACTGAGATATCAGCTCGTCCTGAATATCAACCTTTTCCTTTAATGTATCATAGCTGTTTTTTAAATTGCTGTGCTCCTGTTGGAGACTCTCATAACTCTTTTTAAGTTCATCGTGAGTTTTCTTGGGAATCCAACCCCACAAAGTTATATACTTGGAAAAAGATGACTGGAATGCCTCAAGAGATTCATGTAGTTTTATAGTTTCTGTCTCATCTGGCTTCAGGTTATTTTTATCTGGGTGAGCTTTACCTGATTCATCTGAAGGCAATCCATAACTCTTTCTGAAAACCCTTGCCATCTCCTTAAAATTCATAAAATCCATATTGTTAATGGAATCCATGTTCATCAAAGAGGATATCTGCTCAATCTGCTCCTGCCCTTTGGCAACATTGAGAAACAGATTACCCCAAAACTCCAAAAATTTTCTGTCTAAAAGGTTTTTTTCACTTGTTGGTGACATCTTTGCTCCTTCGGTAAATCATACAGCCGATTAATACAACTTGCATGGTATTTTGTCAATTTATGCTGTAAATCATAGACGTTACATTTATTCTGTCAATAACAGAGTCTAATCCTTAAAGTGCATTTTCATCTTATACACACCATTTTCCAAACGTGCATCTAATGGCAGGTTTGCCTTTTCAAAAACCTTTCTCATTGGCTGATTGTCTGCAATAATCTCTGCCGAAAATCCTTTTATCCCCTGCTCTCTTGCAAGACTCATAAGAAGATTGAGCATATAGCTGCCAACACCAATTCCCTGATATGCCTCTTCAATAAGAAATGCAACCTCACCATAGCTTG
>CAXNND010000045.1:0-8882 GCA_964203105.1 Desulfamplus sp. | reverse complement strand
TGACAACTTTTTGAAAGTTGTCAAATCTTAAAATAGAGTTATTTCATAATATAATATAAAACTATAAAAGGAAAAATTGAAAATGACACCAGCAAAAATAGTTGCAAAAATCAAAGAAGAAAAGATTAGAATGATTGATATCAGATATATGGATTTCCCGGGAACGTGGCAGCATTTTACAGTGCCTGCATGTGAAGTTACAGAGTCGTCATTTGAGGATGGATTCGGATTTGACGGCTCCAGCATGAGAGCATGGCAGGAGATTGATAACAGCGACATGATAGTTATTCCTGATGCCACCACAGCAAAAATGGATCCATTTTTTACACAGCCCACACTTGCAATAATAGGAGATATCAAAGACCCGATTACAGGCGAATCCTATTCAAGGGATCCACGCTACATTGCCAGAAAGGTTGAGCAGTTCGTTAAAACCACAGGTCTTGGAGATACCGTGTTTGTAGGTCCTGAGCCTGAATTTTTCATCTTTAACAATGTCCGTTATGGTTGCGAATCCAATGCAGCCTTTTATGAGCTTGACTCTGATGAGGCGATCTGGAACTCGGGGCGTGAAGAGATGCCCAATATCGGATACAAAATCCGCCACAAACATGGCTATTATCCTCTGCCACCATCAGACAAATATCAGGATATGAGAACAGAAATGTTGCTCACCCTTGAGGATATGGGTATTGCAATGGAGTGCCAGCACCATGAGGTTGCAACTGCCGGACAGTGTGAGATTGACTTGAGATTCAGCTCTCTTCTTGACATGGGAGATAAACTTGCGTGGTTCAAGTATGTTCTGAAAAATGTGGCTGCAAAGTATAACAACAGTGTAACCTTTATGCCAAAACCACTTTATGGCGACAACGGAACAGGTATGCACACCCATCTGAGTATCTGGAAAGATGGGAAAAACACCTTTGCGGGAAACAAGTATGCCGGTCTGTCACAGGAAGCACTGTATGCAATCGGTGGAATAATGAAAAACTGCAAGGCTCTCTGTGCAATCACAAACCCGACCACCAACTCCTATAAACGACTGGTTCCAGGTTTTGAAGCACCGATCAACCTTGCTTATTCAAGCCGTAACAGAAGCGCGTCCATAAGAATCCCGATGTATTCAAGTTCACCTTCTGCAAAACGTATCGAATTCAGAACTCCTGACCCCTCATGTAATGGTTATCTTGCCTTTGCTGCAATGACAATGGCAATGGTTGACGGTATTCAGAACAAGATTGATCCTGGGGATCCTCTTGATAAAAATATCTATGACCTTCCACCGGAAGAGCTTGCTGAAATCGCATCTGCTCCTGGTTCGCTTGGTGAAGCTCTTGATGCTCTTGAAAATGGATGTGATTTCCTTCTGAAAGGTGACGTATTTACAAAAGATGTTATTGAAAAATGGATATCCTACAAGCGAGAAAATGAACTAACACCTGTAAACAGCCGTCCACACCCCTATGAGTTCCATCTCTATTACGATATCTAATAAAAATCTGGATTTAATCTCTATAAATTAGTTATTGCAACAGTCCCATACAACTGCTAACATAGCGGTTATATGGGATTTGTTATTAGTATTACATAAATCAAGCCAATCAAAATAAGCCATGAATGAAGAGTCCAAGATAGTCCATGAATAAACACAACCCTATTTTACCTTATATCAGTCTGCTTCTTGCCACACTTATCTGGTCAAGCTCTTTTGTTGCCCTTAAGATTGCATTTCAGGGATACCACCCCATGGTGGTTATTTTTGGAAGAATGGCAGTGGGCAGCATATCGTTTTTGATACTTGCCACAATGTTCAAAGGCATCTTGAAAAACAGCTCTCGGGAAGAGAAGAGCATCTTGCCAGATATCAAGCTTATTCTTACGATGGTTGCATGCGAGCCGTGTCTCTATTTTATATTTGAGGCAAAGGCACTGGAGCTGACCACTGCTTCACAGGTTGGGATGATAACAGCCATTATGCCACTTCTTGTCTCGGTGATTGCTTTCTTTGTGTTAAAAGAGGAACTTACGGAAAAGATACTGGCAGGACTTACCATTTCGGTATTCGGGGCGTGCTGGTTAAGCTTCAGCGGCGATGTTGCGACAAATGCACCAAATCCACCTCTTGGAAATCTTTGTGAATTCATAGCCATGATGTGTGCTGCTGGCTATACCATCTGCCTTAAAAAGCTAACCCAGAGGGGTTACTCTCCATTTTTTCTCACAGCATTGCAGGCTTTTGGGGGAGCAATATTCTATTTTCCCATGCTATTTCTCCCATCAACCACCCTGCCCTACTCCATGCCGCCTCTGCCAACTCTCTCTGTTATCTATCTTGGAGCTGCGGTTACGTTGGGAGCTTACGCTTTTTTCAATTTTGGAGTGAGCAGTATTCCAGCGGGTCAGGCATCGGCATTTATCAACCTTATTCCGATATTTTCGCTGATTCTTGGTATTATGGTGCTCAATGAACAGCTTAATATTGAACAGTATGCTGCCTGTGTGGTTATATTTTCAGGAATATTTTTAAGTCAGCACAAGAGTATAAAGCGGGAAGGTTCGGCAACAGATTCAATACCAGCAGCAGACTCAATATCTGTAACAGAATCCGTACCTGTAGTCGAATCGATAATTGAAAAGTAGCCGCATCTAAGATTCCCTGACATTTACCCCCCTGCCACCACTCCACAAGAGCCTTGCCTTGAGAACATTGTAATAGTTATCCTTTGAAAATGAGATCATCTTTACCGGATACTTGCCCCTGGTGACTATAATTCTATCCTTTGAGCCAACAGACATACCCTCCTGACCATCAAACGTGAGAAAAATATCGGTCGCATCTCCTTCAAGCTGAATCTCAATCTCTGTATTATCAGGTATTATTAGGGGTCTGTTTGTAAGGGTAAACGGGCATATTGGGGTCAGTATTATCCCCTGGACTGTCGGGTGGATAACAGGACCACCAGCAGCAAGAGAGTAGGCAGTTGAACCGGTAGGAGTTGCAACGATAAGTCCATCTGCCTTGAATGTTGTCAAATAGGAACCATTTAGATAAACTGCACTGTAGGCAAGCCTTGAGAGTGCCCCTCTGTTGAGCACCAAATCGTTTAGAACGCTTGCTGTTGCCTTCTCACCATTTTCCTTGATTACAGAGACCTGAAGCCTCATCCGCTCTTCAATATAAAATCTTCCGTCAAGGAGAGCTTCCAGAGCCTCATAAAGCTTTCCTTCAAGGGTTTCAGCCAGGAAGCCCACCTCTCCGAATTTGATTCCCATAAGTGGAATGTCTCTGTTGCCTGCCAATCTTGCTGCACTTAAAAAGGTTCCATCTCCTCCAAGAACAACAAAACAGAAAATATCATCTTTGGGAAGAATCTTGGCAAATCCATCAGCATATACCACGTCAACATTCCGCTCTATCAGCCATCTTTCCACTTCCACCGCTTTTTTTCTTGCCCGCTCGTCTCGTTTGACTAACAAACCAATACATTTTCTATCCATATTTTATCCTTGATTTATTCTAAGGATTTGACAACTTTTAAAAAGTTGTCAAATCTATGCTTGACTCAGTGAACCTGTAAAAGTATATAAACAAAACTCATTGAATTGTTTTGATCCATTAGAGTATTTTAATCTAAAATGTTGTTTTAATCTACAGAGTTGTTTTTATTAATCGATATTTTTAAGGAGATTGTTATGAAAAAATCAGGCAAATGGTTAGCTGTTCTTGCAGTATCATTTTTTACCCTGTCATTCGCAGTCAGTGTGATGGCAGCAGACACGATTAAAGTTGGTGTGGCAGGCTCACACAGCGGAGATCTGGCTTCCTATGGTCTTCCAACAGTTAATGCTGCTAAACTTGTTGTGAAAAAAATAAATGCAAGCGGAGGCGTTCTTGGTAAACAGGTTGAGCTTCTTGTTGAAGATGATGTCTGCAAACCCGAAGTTGCCGGTAATACAGCAACCAAACTGGTTTCAGATGGTGCAGTTGTGGTCATAGGTCATATCTGCAGCGGAGCTACCAAATCCGCTCTTGGTATTTACAAAAATTCCAATATTATTACCATATCACCCTCTGCTACCAGCCCAGATCTGACATTGAGCGGTGAATATCCCAACTTCTTCAGAACCATTGCCCACGATGCAGTTCAAGCCCAGGTTCAGGCAAAATATGCTATCGAACATCTTAAAATTAAAACCATTGCCATTCTACATGACAAAGGCGACTATGGAAAGGGACAGGCTGAACTTGCACAGAAATATTTTACAGAAGCTGGAGCAAAGGTTGTACTGTTTGAAGGTGTAACTCCAGGTGCAGTAGATTATTCTGCTATAGTTACCAAAGTAATGAGCAAAAAGCCGGAACTTCTGATATGGGGCGGTTACCATCCAGAGGCATCCAAGATTGTTACCCTGATGCGTAAAAAGAAAATGAAGACCATCTTCATGGGCGGTGATGGCATTAAGGACAATACATTTATCAAGGTTGGCGGTAAATTTACAGACGGTGTATATGCAACAGGACCAAGGGATATCTCAAAGAATCCACTTGCCATACAGGCAAAAAAAGAGCATCAGGATGCCTATGGTGCAGACCCAGGTGCTTTTTATGACAATGCCTACTCAGCAACACTTGCCATTCTCAATGCAATCCAGAAAGCTGGTTCAACAGATTATGCTGCTGTTATAAAAGCTCTTCAAACAGAAGACGTTGAAACTCCGCTTGGGAAAATAAAATTTGATACAAAAGGTGATGCTACAGGAATTGGTTTTTCTGTTTACAAGATTGAAAAAGGTGCTTTTGTTGAACAAAAATAGTGCTTTTGTTTAATACCAAACTGTTACTCACCTCACCATTCTGACCCCTCCCACTTTAGAAAAGAGGAGGGGTCATACCGCCTCCTTTAAAAAAGCAGGAAACTTTATGGATTTTGAATATTTTACACAACTTTTTTTCGGCGGACTGACCAGAGGAAGCATTTATGCCCTCATTGCACTTGGGTACACCATGGTTTACGGCATCATAGAGCTTATAAATTTTGCCCACGGCGAAATCTACATGATAGGTGCTTTTACAGGTCTTATAATATCAAGTGTTTTGACGATGATGGGTATGCCTACCCTTGCAGTAGTCGTTCTTGCAGGTATGGCATCAATTGTTTACTCATGTTCCTATGGCTATACCATGGAAAAAATTGCCTATAAACCCCTAAGAAATGCCCCAAGACTCTCTGCACTCATAAGTGCAATAGGCATGTCCCTGTTTCTCCAGAATTATGTTCTTCTTGCCCAGACATCTGATTTTTTACCTTTTCCAAGTCTTGTTCCTGAATTTGAATTCTGGGAGCCATACTCACATATCCTGACTTCACCTGAACTTATGATCCTCTCCACAACCGTAGTTGTAATGGTGCTTCTGACGCTTCTTATAAAATTTACCAAAATAGGCAAGGCAATGAGGGCAACATCCCAGGACAAGATGATGGCATCCCTGCTTGGTATAAATGTGGATCAGGTTATCTCTGCAACCTTTGTCGTTGGTTCTGCCACTGCGGCTATTGGTGGTATATTGATCGCATCTCATATTGGTCAGATCAACTTTTACATGGGATTTATAGCAGGTATCAAAGCCTTTGTTGCAGCGGTGCTTGGCGGTATTGGCAGCATTCCTGGTGCAGTTTTAGGCTCATTTGTTTTAGGATGGACAGAAAGTTTTTTCACAGGCTACATATCAAGCGATTATGAAGATGTTTTTGCCTTTATCTTTCTTGTAGTTATTCTGATATTCAGACCATCAGGAATACTTGGCAAATCCCAGACCCAGAAAGTTTAATAATACAAAAAATAATATCATACAGTATCATCATAACAGCAATCAGGGAATCGCAGAACTTAAAAAGGGTTCAATCCATGACAGCAACAAATGAAATCAAAAAATCAATTATAGCCTCAGTATGGTTTATGTTTCTTACATTTCCAATTATGGTTATGAAAGTAAATACCGTTACTCAAACTGTTGAGTGGAGGTGGCATAACATGGCACTTGTTGGAGTAGGTGCATTTTTTCTATCCATGTTATGGCGTTATCTTCTCAAAAGAAAGGAGGAGGGTGGAAAACGAGAAAAGAAGGCTGGACTTTCACTTGTTCAAAGACTTCTTCAGGAAAAACAGTTTGCCCTTCCGGGTATGCTTATAATTGCCCTGATAACCATTCTGTTTCCCCACATATTTTCCATGTATCAGACCAATATCATGATATCAGCTCTTATCTTTGTGGTTTTGGGACTTGGACTTAATATTGTCATTGGACTTGCCGGACTTCTTGTTCTTGGTTACGCAGCTTTTTTTGCAGTAGGAGCATACTCATACGCCCTTTTAAACCTTCACTTTGGAGTCGGATTCTGGATTGCACTGCCTATTGGAGGTATTCTTGCTGCTGTTTTTGGAGTTCTTCTTGGCTATCCTGTGCTTAGACTCAGAGGTGACTATCTTGCTATTGTAACCCTTGGCTTTGGTGAAATTATCCGCCTTGTGCTGGAAAACTGGAACGAATTCTCATTTGGACCAAGCGGTATCAAAAATATTCCAAAACCAGGATTCTTTGGAATGGAACTCTCTTTACAGGCAAGTACTGTCTATATTTTCTACATAGTTGTAGTGCTGGTAGTCTTTACCATTTTTGTTATCAACCGGCTCAAAAACTCACGTATCGGAAGGGCATGGACCGCTCTCAAAGATGATGAAATTGCCTCTCAGGCAATGGGTATTGACAAGGCAAAAACCAAAATGCGTGCATTTGCCCTTGGTGCTACATGGGCAGGTATGGCAGGTGTTGTATTTGCAGCAAAAACCACGTTTATCAATCCAGCAAGTTTTACGCTCTGGGAGTCGGTCATCATTCTCTGTACTGTTGTACTTGGTGGTATGGGTTCTATTGCAGGTGTTATTGCCGGTGCTCTTCTTTTGATTCTTCTGCCTGAATACATGAGAGATTTCGGAGAGTTCAGAATGATAACATTTGGTGCTGTGCTGATAGTTATGATGATTTTCAGACCGGGTGGAATGGTTGAAGATGTACGTAAAACATACAAGTTTGAGAAATAACTAATATGAAACCAATTCTTGAAGTAAAAAATATGACAATGGACTTTGGAGGGTTGCGGGCAATTGATAACATTGATCTCTCCATTGACAAAGGGCAGATTGTAGCTCTAATTGGTCCGAACGGTGCAGGAAAGACCACCTTTTTCAACTGCATAACAGGGATATACACACCCACATCAGGAGATGTGTATATCTCTCCAAGAGGCAAAGATGAGAGGCTCAATGGATTAAAACCCAATATTGTAACCAGAAAAGGTCTTGCCAGAACTTTCCAGAATATCCGCCTGTTTACATCCATGACGGTTCTTGAAAATGTAATGATAGGGTGTCATGCAATCACAAAAGCCGGTATCATTGGTGCAATAGTCAGGGGACCAGCAACAAAGGCAGAAGAAAAGTTAATTGTCAAAAAAAGCTACTCCATATTAGAAAAGATAGGTCTTGCAAAGTATGTTGATGAGCTTGCAGTAAATTTACCTTATGGAGCACAAAGAAGACTTGAAATTGCACGGGCACTTGCAACCGACCCCTTTCTTCTGCTCCTTGATGAACCGGCAGCGGGCATGAATCCGCAGGAGACAATGGAGTTAGACGAGCTTATCCTTAAAATACGTAATACCGAAGGAGTCTCCATCCTGCTGATTGAACATGACATGAAGCTTGTTATGAGTCTTTCTGAAAAGATTTACGTTGTAGATTACGGCAAAAAAATTGCTGAAGGAACACCAGAACAGATACGTAACAATCCTGTAGTTATAAAAGCATATCTTGGGGAAGAGATTGAGGAGGAGTTTGATGCTTAAACTTAAAAATGTACAAGCATTTTACGGCAATATTCAAGCTCTTAAAGATATCAGCATGGATGTAAAAGAGGGTGAAATTATAACCCTTATCGGTGCTAATGGAGCAGGTAAATCAACAACCTTGATGACTATTTGTGGAATTGTGCCAGTAAGATCGGGTGAGATTATCTTTGAGGGACAAACAATTAACAAGATACCTCCAAATAAAATAGTGGCTCTTGGAATAAATCAGGTGCCAGAAGGCAGACATATATTTCCATATCTTACTGTTATGGAAAATCTTGATATGGGGACATTTCTCAGAAGCGATAAGGATGGAATACGACAGGATTTGGATTACATCTTTACCCTATTTCCAAGACTCGCAGAGAGACGGAGTCAGGCAGGCGGAACATTAAGCGGTGGCGAACAGCAGATGCTTGCCATATCAAGGGCAATAATGACACGTCCACGACTTCTGCTTTTAGATGAACCTTCTCTTGGACTTGCACCAATCATAACCCGCCAGATATTTGATATTATCAAAAAGATAAATAAAGATAATAAAACAACTATATTTCTTGTTGAACAGAACGCAAACCTTGCCCTTCATGTTGCAGATCGTGGATATGTAATGGAGAACGGTAATATTACCATGACAGATACAGGTAAAAACCTTTTGGCAAATGAAAATGTAAAAAAAGCCTATTTAGGAATATAATCTTAAAAATGTTTATCCAAAGAGATTAAAATGGAAATTTTATTTTCAATTAAAGAAGCAAGTGAATGGGCAACAAAATATCTTCAAAAAAACGTTACTACCTCTAATATTTCTTATCTTATACAATATGGTAGAGTAAAAAAATTTGGGAATAATGGAGCAACACAAATTTCAAAAAAAGAGCTAATTGATTACTATGAATCTTATAATGGCAACCGAGAAAGTTCTTGGAAAAATCAATTAGGGAAAGATTTAAATTGGGCTTTATCATTTGA
>CAXNND010000044.1:0-9056 GCA_964203105.1 Desulfamplus sp. | reverse complement strand
CCTACGGTAAGGATGAATAAAAACTAAATTTATGATCTTTCAGAGTATAAATTTAAAGGTTTAACCTGTTTTTCTGTGCTATTGTCCAGCTTAATATAAAAAACAGGAAAATAGAACAGTATTTTCTTTGCTATAGTGCGGCACAATAGTCTATAGTTTATAAATGGTTGTTTTTATGTTATTTTAATAAATGGCATATTTTATGCTTTGGATTCTATCCAAATGATATAGTCTGATGATAATAGGCTTGAAAAAATGATTTTAAATATCTCTTAATCATAAAGCAAATTTTTGGGGGGAAGCATGGCACAGGTAGTTGCAGACAGAAGGGATGTGGACTTTGTTCTACATGAGCAGTTAAATGTAGAAAGTTTAAGCAAATATGAAGAGTTTTCAGATTTCAACAGAAAAACAGTTGACATGGTGGTTTCCGAGGCAAGAAATCTTGCGATCAAGGAGCTTTTACCTCTTTTAAAGGAGGGTGATGAAGAGGGGTGCACATTTAAAAATGGTATTGTGAATGTTCCAAAATCATTTCACAAGGCATTTGAGCTTTTCAGGGAAGGCGGATGGATTGCCATGAGTGATAATCCTGAATGGGGCGGACAGGGTATGCCTGCAACTGTTGCCCTTGCTGCAAACAACTATTTTAATGGCTCAAATTACCCTTTCATGCTTCACAATATCCTGGCACACGGTGCTGGAAAACTTGTTGAAAAGTTTGGCACTGACAAGCAAAAAGGGCTGTTTCTTAAAAAAATGTATTCCGGCGAATGGGGCGGTTCAATGCTTTTGACCGAGCCAGAAGCAGGATCAGATGTTGGTGCACTTACCACAAAAGCTGTCAGCAATGGTGATGGAACATATTCCATTACTGGCAACAAGATATTTATCTCAAGCGGTGAAACAGACCTTGTCCCCAACATTATCCACCCTGTCCTTGCAAGAATTGAGGGTGCACCGGCTGGTACCGCTGGTATATCCCTGTTTCTTGTACCAAAAATATGGGTCAATGATGATGGAAGCACTGGGCAGCCAAATGATATAGTATGCACAGGAATTGAAGAGAAGATGGGCATACACGGAAGCCCGACTTGCTCAATGGCTCTTGGAAGTAAAGGAGAATGCAGAGGCACTCTTTTAGGGCAGGAGAACAAGGGGATGAGTGCCATGTTTGTCATGATGAACGAGGCACGTCTTCATGTCGGAATGCAGGGGTTCTCCTGTGCATCTGCTTCATATCTTAATGCACTCAACTATGCAAGGGAGAGGGTTCAGGGCAAAAGTCTGACCAATACAGACAAAAATGCTTCAGGTGTTCCAATTATCCAGCATCCTGACATCAGACGAATGCTGCTTACAATGAAATCCTATTCCGAAGCCATGAGAAGTACTCTTTTCTATACAGGTCTTATGGAAGATATGGTTAAATTAAGTAAAACACCTGAAGAGAGGTCAAGGTATCAGGGTTTGCTTGATGTTCTGATCCCTGTAGCCAAAGGATATGTTACAGACAGAGCTTTTGAAATGTGTAGCCTTGGAGTTCAGGTTTTTGGAGGTTATGGATTTACCAAGGAGTATCCCCAGGAGCAGCTTTTAAGAGACTGCAAAATAACACAGATATATGAAGGTACCAATGGAATCCAGGCAATGGATCTGCTTGGAAGAAAACTTGGTCTTAACAGGGGAGAGGCTTTTAAAAATCTTTTAGATGAGGTAGAAAAGACAATTGACAGTGCCAAAGAGTTTGCGGGTCTAAAGGAGTTTGCAGATAAACTTGCACTCAATGTTGACAGATTAAAAGAGGTTGCACAGAATCTGACGGAAAAACTCAAAGCTGGAAATATACTCAATGCCTTTGCCAATGCCCATCCACTACTTGATGTCACAGGAGACACTATTATGGCATGGATGCTTTTATGGAGAGCAACAGTTGCAACCCAAAAACTTCAAGGCAAACTACAGAACAAAGATATTCCGTTCTATGAGGGGCAGCTTAAAAGTGCACAGTTTTTCATCAACTCTGTTTTGCCTGTCTCTCTTGGGAAAATGTCTGTGATTATGGCAGGAGACACGGCAGTTATGGATATCTCCGAGGATTCTTTTGGTGCAAGATAATGAATAGAACTTTAATTTTATAATTTCAAAATTTTCAGGATTTAGAGGATATGATAATGAAAGATGTAGTTATTGTTTCAGCATGTAGGACTGCTATTGGTGCATTTGGTGGCTCACTGAAAGACCTCAACGGTGCATTTATTGCAAGCGTAACCATGAAAGAGGCTATAAAGAGGGCTGGAATAGATCCCTCAATTATTGATGATGTCCGTTATGGATGCTGCATGGAGCACCATGACACCCTGAATGTAACACGAGTGGCAGCACTTATGGCTGGAATACCAGACACAGTACCAGCAGTTACAATAAACAGGGTCTGCATTTCAGGAATGGAGGCTGCCATCTCTGGTATGGCGATGATTCAGGCTGGCATGGCTGATGTTATCCTTGCTGGCGGTGTGGAGCACATGTCAGGGGTTCCATACACAGTTCCAAATGCAAGATGGGGATGTCGTCTTCAGGATCAGCAGTTTGTAGATGCCATGATCCATGCACTCCATTGCGGATCGCACCTCCTTCCCTTTTCCGCAGATACACCTTTAAATACTTCTGAAGCTCCAGCCAGCAATTTTATGGGAAAACCATATATCATGGGACATACGGCAGAATTTGTGGCTCAACATCTTGGCATATCAAGAGAGGAGATGGATGAGGTTGCACTAAGAAGCCATAACAATGCTGAAAGGGCTACAAATGACGGGTCATTCAAGGATGAGATAGTACCGATTGAGGTTCCACAACGAAAAAAATCTCCCCTGATTTTCGATAAAGACGAACATTTCAGACCAGGAATAACCATGGAGCAACTTGCCAAACTTCCTCCAGGTTTTCTTCCAAAAAATGGAAAGGTGACTGCTGGCAATTCAAGCGGTATCAATGACGGCTCATCAGCCATGATCATCATGTCTGCAGAAAAGGCAAAAGAGCTTGGACTTACCCCGATAGCAAGAATAAAAGCCAGTGGAATGGGTGCATGTCATCCCACAATAATGGGACTCTCACCTGTGCCTGCTGTAAAAAATCTTATGGACAGAAATGGTCTTAAACTCAATGACTTTGAGTTGATTGAGGTTAACGAGGCTTTTGCTGCCCAGTACATTGGATGCGAAAAAGAGCTTGGACTGAACAGGGAGATCACCAATGTAAACGGTTCAGGTATTGGTCTTGGTCATCCTGTGGGTTCAACAGGATGCAGAGTCATGGTGACCTTGATCCATGCCATGAAAAAGAGAAACAAGAGTTTGGGAATGGCAACCCTCTGCGGCGGCGGTGGCGTTTCCATAGCCTGTGCAATAGAGATGCTTTAGTTTTTTCATAACAACACAATTGACATTTTTACCTTACAAAAGGAGATAAAGCTATGACAGGTAGAGCAACACCACTTTCCCAGCAGGACAAAGAGCGATATAGAATTATCAACAAGGAGAACATTGATTTTATCATGGAGCGTAACAACTCCATTAACCGCTGGGTAATCGCGGATATGCTACGGAGGACAAGTTACCACTTCCCCGATAAAAATGCCCTGATCTTCAATGATACGGTACGTACCTACTCTCAACTTGAAAACGAGTGCAACCAGGTGGCAAATGCACTTATAGATTTAGGTGTCAAAAAGTATGATAGGGTTGCCATTCTTGCCCACAACACCCATCACCATGTGCTAACCTGGATGGGCAGTGCAAAGGCTGGTGCCATCTATTTTGCCGTTAACTATCTGCTTGGCGGTGAGGATATTGCCTACTGCATCAACCACTCTGAAAGCAAGGTCTTTATTGTTGAAGATTCCCTCTATCCACAGGTTGCTGGTGTGCTGGACAAGATGCCTTCTGTAAAAACCTTTATCTGGTCAAACCAGGGTGAGGGAAAATCCCATGCACAGAATTTTATTGATTTTGACAAGTGGTATCAGGCATATCCAGCAACAGAACCAGATGTGATACTCAGAATCGAGGACCCTGTCCAGATGACCTACACGAGTGGTACAGAGTCTCTTCCAAAGGGTGTTATCATAAGCAATCAGGCTCTGATTGCCGAATACATGGGCTGCATTATTGATGGAAAGTATGACAGCAACGACATAAACATCAATGCACTTCCCATATACCACTGTGCCCAGCGTGATGTGTTTATGAACCCTGTTTTCTGGATAGGCGGTACCAACATTTTTATGGGTCCTAATATAGGACTTATCCTTGAGAATATAGCAAAATACAAGGCAACCATGTTTTTTGCACCACCTACAGTCTGGATCGGAATGCTGCGTCATCCTGATTTTGAAAAGCATGATCTTTCATCGCTTGAGAAATGTTACTATGGAGCATCGATCATGCCAAGGGAGATTTTAAGAGAGCTGCTTGAAAAATTCCCCAAGGCAGGTGTTTACAACTACTATGGACAGACAGAACTTGCCCCGTACCACACGATATTAAAGGCAGAAGATGCCATGGCAAAGATAGGTTCTGCTGGTATGGGTGGTCTGCACATGGAGTCAAGGATTGAGGATAATGATGGCAACGCCATAACAGAGATTAATGTGCCAGGTGAAATCTGTGGCAGAGGACCACACGCCATGATCATGTATTTTAAAGAGCCTGACAAGACCGAGGAGGCTATGAAAGGTGGCTGGTTTCATTCTGGAGACTTGGGGGTTCTTGATAATGATCGCTACATCACAGTTGTTGATCGCAAAAAAGACATGATTAAGACTGGTGGGGAAAATGTGGCATCAAGAGAGGTTGAAGAGGCAATATATCTGCATCCGGCTGTAGAGGAGGTTGCAGTTGTGGGTCTTAATCATCCTAAATGGGTCGAGGCTGTTGCTGCTGTGATCAAGGTTAAAGCTGGAAGAACAGTTAGTGAAGAGGAGATCGTGGCTCATTGCAAGGCAAATCTCTCTCCATTCAAGATTCCCAAAAAGATACTCTTTGTTGATCAACTACCCAAAACACCTACCGGTAAAATATTAAAACGTAACATGCGAGAGGACTACAAGAATATTTTCTAACCAGTTTTTTAATCAGTTAATTGAAGTGTAATATTTTTAGATTTAACCAGAACTGTAGAGACGCACGGTCGTACGTCTCTACAAGAGAGAGTAAAAATACAAATAAACTATCAAGGAGATATTTGATGGATATTAAAAAGGTGTGTGTATTGGGTGCTGGATTGATGGGTAACGGTATTGCCCAGGTCTGTGCCCAGGCTGGATATCAGGTGGCTTTAAGAGATATTGAGCAGCGTTTTGTTGATGGCGGAATGGCAACCATAAAAAAGAACCTTGAGAGAGTGGTCAAAAAAGGGAAGATGGATCAGGGTGAGATGGATGCCATTATGCAAAGAATCACCCCGACCCTCTCTTTGGAAGAGGCTGGTAAAGGTGCTGATGTAGTTGTTGAAGTTATCATTGAAGTTATGGATGTGAAAAAAAAGGTATATGCTGATCTTTCCAGAATCGTGCCTGCCCACTGCCTCTTTTTTACAAACACATCAGGATTGAGCATTACAGAGCTTGCATCTGTTACAGATCGTCCTGATAAATTTATTGGTACCCATTTCTTCAATCCTGTTCCAGTTATGAAGCTACTTGAGATCATCAAGGGATACCAGACCTCTGATGAGACTCTTGAGACTGCAAAAGGGTGGGGTAAGAATCTTGGTAAAGATGTTATTATTGTGGATGAAGCCCCTGCCTTTGCTGTCAACAGAATCCTCTGTCCAATGATCAACGAGGCTTTTTTTGTTTTAGGTGAAGGTGTTGCCTCTGCCGAGGATATTGACAAGGGGATGGTTCTTGGTTGTAACCATCCAATCGGACCGCTTGCACTTGCTGATCTTGTCGGGCTTGACACCATGCTCCATGTTATGAATGGGCTACATAAAGAGATGGGCGATAAATATATGCCTGCCCCGTATCTGAAAAAACTGGTTAGAGCCGGACGATTTGGCAGAAAAACAGGCAAGGGTGTTTACAACTACTCCTAATATCCCCAATATTTGAAACAGGTTCTTTTTTCCTTATGAGGGGCAGGCTTTGAGCCTGCCCTTTGTCTTTTTATAATCTCTTTTTTTTCACCTTTATATGGAGCAACGGCAGCCTCTACTTCCGAGTGTCTCCTGTTTTTCAAATACAGCACGTATTTTTTTGTCAAAATCACTTATTCCGACCGGTTTCATTAAAAAACCACTGATACCCATAGAGAGAGCCTTTGCCTCAGAAATGGTTGTACTGAACCCTGTACATAACACTACCGGAATGTCAGGTCGTATTTTAACCAATTCAACTGCAAGTTTATCCCCTGACATGGCTGGCATTGTCATATCGGTAATGACCATATCAAATTCATCGGGACTTGTACGAAATATTTCAAGAGCCTTGATACTGCTTGTATATGAAGTAACCTTGTAGCCTAACCGTTCTAACATGGATTTGTATAATGTACCCACAACTGCCTCATCATCTACAAACAGTATCCGTTCAGTACCTCCCTGAATGGCTTTTTTTACCTGAAGATCATCATCTTTTTTTAAATAGCTCTCAACAACAGGCAGATAAACATTAAATGATGTCCCCTTGCCAATCTCACTATCCACACGAATAGCACCACCGTAATTCTTTACAATTCCATGAACAACTGAAAGCCCGATACCTGTTCCCTTTCCCTGCTCCTTTGTTGTAAAAAACGGGTCAAAAATTTTTTCTTTTAAATCTTCCGGTATCCCTGTACCAGTGTCAGATACAGTCAAACAGGCATAAATTCCCTGCCCAACATTCAGACTGCCTGCATCCTCTCCATTTAACGCCACCTCATTGAGGGATATTTTCATAGTCCCGCCTGTCTCTTCCATGGCATGATAGGCATTGGTAGTAAGGTTCATGACAATTTGATGAATCTGTGTAGGGTTAGCCTTTATTACTCCGCAGTCACTACTGATGTCATGTCTGATCTCAATGGTTGTCGGAACTGTGGAACGAATAAGTTTCAGTGCCTCCTTGACAATATGCTGAATCTGGATAAGGTTCACTTCACCTTTTTCCTGACGGGCAAATGTAAGAATCTGGCTTACAAGAGATTTGGCTCTGATAGCAGCAGAATAGATTTCATCAAGGCTGGAATGCAATGGGCTATCTTCGGGGATCTCGTCTGCCATTATCTCTGTATAACAAATAATCGGGACAAGAATATTATTAAAGTCATGGGCAATTCCACCTGCAAGAGTACCGATAGCTTCCATTTTCTGCACCTGGTAAAACTGGTCAGTCAATTTTTTATTTTCAGCTTCCAGCATTCTGTGGCTGGTAATATCCTTTATTGTCCCTAAAATGAATGTCTGGTTGTTTATCAACAGTTTACTGGCAGAAAACAGAACTGTAATTGTCTGTTCATCTTTTCTCTTCCCCTTCAACTCAATATCCTTGACAAAGTCTTTTGATTTGAGTTCAGAAAGAAATTTCTTGGGTTTATCTGGATCATAAAAGATGTCAAGATCAAGGAACATTTTGCCAATTACCTCATCTCGGGTAACACCAAAAAGATTCTCAAAAGCCGGATTTATCTCAATTATTCGATCCTCTTCCAAATTAGTCCAAAAATATGCATCCAGGGCGGTCATGAATGATAATCTGAATTTTTCTTCGGTGTCTTTTAACTTCTTCTCTAAAAGATTCCGGTATGCTTCTTCCCTCTCCTGTAATGCTGCTGATGTTTTTCTGTGTTCAGCAATTTCATGTTGCAACTTCTCATTGCGGGCTGTAACCATTTTTTGCAGATTGGATATCGACAGATGAGTTTGCACCCTTACCAGCACCTCTTCAGCTTGAAATGGCTTGCTTATATAATCAACACCGCCGACAGAAAAGGCTTTTACCTTGTCAACCATGTCATCCAGTGCACTGATAAATATGACAGGTATTTTAGATGTTTTCTCATCTGATTTAAGTTGCCTGCACACTTCGTATCCGTCTATTTCAGGCATCATGATATCGAGCAAGATTAAATCAGGCAACGAAAAAAGCACAGATGACATGACCCTTTTCCCACTGCGAAGAACACGGATATTATATCCATGTTCTTTCAATATTAACGAAATAAGACGCAGGTTTTCCGGTATGTCATCTACAATTAAAATGGTTGACATTAGCATTTCATTTTTATGGTCAGTCATGGCTCAAAATCCTTCATTCCCGAATAAAAGTGATCACATCCACTGTGTATATCTTCTTAATTCTTTAGCATATTCTTTTATAGTTGACAATTTGTCAAATAACTTTCTCAATAAGAAGTAATCCCGTTACCTACACAAAATATCAAGAAACAACTGCCTTATTAACTTGTCCCCCAAATCCGTTATAATCAGTTCTTTACAGAGTGTAAATAAAACTGACACTCCCGCATTATTTTCCCTTCTTTGTATATCAAGTATGAATTCTGATTTTAATACAAAAAATATCATGGAAAGCCATTTAGTATGGTATTTTTTAATAAAATACTTATAACAATTCGCTTCCTATGTTTATGGCATAGCTTATGCTTGAAAATATTAGATTATGTTACGCCAATATTAGTTGACAATCAAATATTAGGTATGACTGTCAATTTGACTTAAAATCATTAATAATCAAAGGAGCATAGAAATGAAGAAATTTGTTGTATGTCTTACGTTAATTTTTAGCTGTTTTGTTCTCGGAAATGCTATGGCAGCCGGACCCGAAGATGAATGTATCGCCAAATGCAAGGAAGCTGCCCAACTTGTGAAAGAGAAGGGAATTGATGCTGGAGTTGCTGCAATTAGCAAGAAAGATGGTGGTTTTGTTTCTAAAGACACTTTCGTTATTCTGTTCAATTTTGAGGGTGTGGTAATGGCTCATCCTACAAAACCTGACACAATCGGTAAAAACAGAATGAAAGATAAGGACAGCAAAGGTAAAGCCTATTATC
>CAXNND010000043.1:0-9143 GCA_964203105.1 Desulfamplus sp. | reverse complement strand
AGGTATTTGAGATGCTTCAAACCTTTACAAAAGATGACAGACTAAGAGAACAGTATCGCCTGCATGAGGAGTTTATAAGAGTTCAAAGAGGCGAGGAAGCCAGAAAAGAGAAATTAAAACAGCAATACAATAAAGCCTTACTTGACCTTGAGCAAGCTCTAAAGGCTAAAGAACAAGAGCGTAAAGCTAAAGAAGAGGCTTTAAGGCAAAATGAAGAACTCCAGCGAATATCTGTGTTATCTCTTAGAAAAGCAGGCTATTCAAATGAGGAAATTGCAAAGATGTTAAGCATTTCTTTGGCAGAATTGCAGAGTATTTTATAACAATTATGATCGTTTTGAATTTACAACTGTTTATAAACGGAAAAAATAAAAATGCGTTTTGAACATAAAGACCTTTTAGATATTGCATCTCTTTCTGTCCAGGATATCAACATGATTCTTGATACGGCTGAAGGTATGAAAGAGATTTCTAACAGACCTGTAAAAAAAGTGCCGACCCTAAGGGGGAAAACGATTGTCCTGTTTTTTCAGGAGCCAAGCACCCGCACCAAGCTATCCTTTGATATTGCTGCCAAGCGTCTCAGTGCAGATACAATATCCATATCATCAGGATCAAGCAGTATTGTAAAGGGAGAGACCCTTATTGATACTGCAAAAAACCTTGAGGCAATGAACCCTGATATTATTGTCATTCGCCATCCATCTTCCGGTGCTGCTGAACTTATCGCCCGAAAGGTAAAGGCATCTGTTGTCAATGCAGGGGACGGTCTTCATGCTCATCCTACCCAGGCTCTACTTGATATGATGAGCGTTCGTGAGAAAAAAGGAAAAATTGAGGGGCTAAATATTGCAATTATTGGGGATATTGCCCACAGCCGAGTGGCAAGATCAGACATAGACGGATTTACAAAGATGGGTGCAACTGTAACTGTTGCAGCACCACCGACCATGATCCCAAAAGGGATTGAAACTCTTGGATGCAGAGTTGCTCCTGATATTGAGTCATGTATAGAAAATGCTGATGTGGTTATGATGCTGCGTATCCAGAAGGAGCGTCAGGAGACTATTTTGTTTCCTACTGAACGTGAATATTCAATGCTCTTTGGATTGAACAGCCAAAGACTCAAAGGTGCAAAGCGTGATGTGCTGGTTATGCACCCTGGTCCAATGAACAGGGGTGTTGAGATATCCAATGATGTGGCTGATGGAGAGCATTCTGTAATATTAGAGCAGGTTACCAATGGTGTTGCCCTTAGAATGGCTGTATTTTATCTTGTTTCAGGGGGGATTAAAAATGCAGATTGAACCTGAAAGCATTTTAAATATGAGTGAGAGAATTCAGGGGGGGGTAATTTATGCGGATTAGACTAAAAGGTGCAAGGGTGCTTGACCCGGGCAGGATAGATGGTTTTAAGGATATTATAATTGCAGATGGATTAATAGAGGCAGTCGTTGAACCTCATGAGGCTGATCAGTTTGTCTCCGGTTCTGATACCACTGAATCTGATATGACCCAGATTGATCTGACAGGAATGGTTGCTGTTCCTGGTCTTATTGATCTGCATGTTCATCTCAGAGAGCCTGGGCATGAATATAAAGAGACCATTGAAACTGGATTAAAGTCAGCGGCAAAAGGTGGATTTACAGCAGTCTGCCCAATGCCAAACACCTCTCCGGTGAATGACAATAGCTTTATCACTGCCTTTATGGTTAGCCGTGCAAAAGAACTTTGTCTCTCTTGCTGTTCTTGTAACGAATCTGACGACTGCCAACTTCACTCTGGAATTTGCCGACTCTATCCTGTAGGTGCAATCACAAAAGGGTTGAAAGGTGAATCTCTCTGTGAGTATGGAGACATGAAAAGAGCTGGAATGGTTGCAATCACCGATGATGGTCGTCCTGTTGAAAATGCCCGTGTCATGCGTCGTGCAATGGAGTATGCAAGCGGTCTTGGGTTACCTGTTATCTCACACGCTGAAGATATTAACCTTGCTCGGGATGGTTCCATGAACGAGGGAGTAGTTGCGACACGACTTGGCATAAAGGGAATTCCCAATGCTGCAGAAAGCACTGTAGTTATGAGAGATATCGCCCTTGCAGAGCTTACCGGAGCCTCTCTTCATATTGCCCATGTAAGTTGTGCGGAGTCTGTGGATGCAATAAGAGGTGGAAAAAAAAGGGGCGTTAAGGTTACAGCAGAAACAGCTCCTCACTATTTTACCCTTACTGACGAAGCTGTGGCACGATACGATACAAATGCAAAAATGAATCCTCCGTTAAGAACTGAACATGACCGTCAGGCAATTATTACCGGGCTCTCAGACGGAACCATTGATGCTATAGCAACTGATCATGCTCCTCACTCTCCACTTGAAAAGGATGTTGAATTTGACAGGGCAGCCTTTGGTATAGTTGGTCTTGAAACCTCTCTTGGACTCTCCATGAAGTTAGTCCAGGATGGGTTTTTATCTCTTGAAGGTCTGATTAGGAAGATGTCAAAAAATCCTGCTGCAATACTTGGAGTTGACAATGACCTGAAACCTGGCAATCGGGCTGATATAACTGTTATTGATTTAGATGCCTTCTGGTCAGTCAATCCCAAAACCTTTGTTTCCAAAAGCAGAAATACGCCGTTTAATGGATTTAGTATTAAAGGCGAGGTCTATATGACCATAGTTGACGGCAAAATTGCATATCATAGAGAAACCTGATATATCTATAGGATTTCAGATAGTTATAAAACTTGATGGAGAGATAAATAAACATGGTTGAGTCTCTGCCAAAAATTCTTGTTGTAGATGATGAACTTAGTATGCGTGAGTTTCTCGAAGTGTTGCTCACCCAGACAGGCTATGATGTATCTCTTGCAAAAAACGGCAAACAGGCACTCAGGATGATTGATGAGAAGGTCTTTGATCTGCTGTTGTGCGATATCCGTCTTGGTGACCTTACAGGTTTAGATATTTTACGAGCCGCAAAAAAGAAAAATTCAGAAACTATTGTTATTATGATTTCAGCATACGCCACAACTGAAGTTGCGGTGGAGGCAATGAATGAAGGGGCATACGATTTTGTCCCCAAGCCGTTTGACAACAATGAGTTAAAGCAGGCTATCAAAAAGGCACTTGATCTTAAACATCCCAAGTTTAAAACAGAGCTGGTTACTAAAGAGAGTCAGGTAAGGCTTAATTTTGGTAAAATAGTTGGCAACAGCTCTGGTATGATAAGAATATATAATCTGATAAGTCAGGTGGCAGGGACAAAAACCAATGTTCTTATCTCGGGAGAGAGTGGCACTGGTAAAGAGTTGATTGCAAGGGCACTGCATGACATGAGTGACCGTAAAGATAAGCCATTTGTGGTTGTCAACTGTGGCGGGATTCCTGAAAATTTGATCGAGAGCGAATTTTTTGGACATGTAAAAGGCTCTTTTACCGGTGCTATTGCAGATAAAAAGGGGCTTTTTGAGGCTGCACACCAAGGTACAATATTTTTGGATGAAATCTCTGAACTCTCAACAATGCTTCAGGTCAAACTGCTCAGAGCACTTCAGGAGACTGTTGTAAAACCGGTTGGTAGCACCCGCGAGATTGCCGTTGATGTCAGAATTATTTCTGCAACCAACAAAAATCTTGAGGAGGAGGTTGTTAAAGGTAAGTTTAGGGAAGATCTATTTTTTAGGTTAAATGTCATTCCAATTAAAGTTCCTCCTTTGAGGGAAAGAAAGGGTGATATTGAAATTCTTGCCAACCACTTTGCCGAGAAATACTCAAAAGAAATGGGAAAAGATATTGCAAAAATATCCTCTTATGCGATTGCTTTTTTGAATAAATACACTTTTCCTGGTAATGTACGTGAACTTGAAAATCTTATTGAACGAAGCGTTGCACTCTCATCAACCAATATCATCCTGCCGGAAAGTCTTACAATATCAATGCACAAGCGGCGTAGGTGGATTGAGGGTCATAAGGAACACCGGTATGATCTTGAAGCGGTGGCACAGGGTGTTGATTTGGATGAGATTCTATCCTCTATTGAAGCTGCATACGTGCATAAAGCTATGGAAATAACAGGTGGCAACAAGAGTAAAGCGGCAGAACTTTTAGGTATCACCCTTCGGTCTATACGGTATCGTATAGGCAAAAGGAATGAAGATTACCGAAACGACGATATTGAATATAAAGATGAGGCGTGAACGTAAAAAAGTCATATTGAATATCAAGACGGCAAGATTGAGGATATTGAGCATCGAAAAAACATTTGAGAGAGGAGATCGGTGATGATTGATAACGAAACAACAATCGAAAGAATCAAAAACGCATCCTTTTTTCTTGAGATAGGTAAGCCTCTTGCAAAAGCTAAAACTATTAAAGAGACTCTTGAAGTGTTGATGTATCAGGTTGGTACTATCTTTCAGCCAATGAACTGGTCTCTACTGCTCAAAGATCCCAAAAGTGGAGATATGATCTTTACTGTTGTGGTAGGGGTCAACAAGGAGAAACTTCAAGGGGTCAGAATACCAAAAGGTGAGGGGATTGCTGGTCATATTCTAAATACAGGAGAATCTCTTATTGTTCAAAATGTTGAAGAAGATAAGCGATTCAGTATGAGAATAGATGAATCTACCGGATTTAAAACACAATCCATCATCGGTGTCCCCCTTAAAACAGATGACAAGATATTTGGTGTAATAGAACTTATCAATAAAATCAGCGGTCATAATTTCACCCAGTTTGAACTTACCCTGTTGAACACAATTGCTGAGTATGCAGCCATTGCTATTGAACGATCCTATTACAACCAGGCATTGAAAAAAATTGCCCTGACCGATTCTCTTACAGGTCTGAAAAATAGAAATAGCTTTGAACGCACACTGACCAAAAAAGTTGAGATTTTGAAGCGGTATGGGGTCATATCATCACTTCTTATTATTGATATCAAGAATTTTAAAAAGATTAACGATAAATTTGGACATCCAGCAGGCGACAGCGTGTTGAAGGAGTTTGCTAAGGCTCTGAGGAATATGTTACGTAAAGTCGATGATATATTCCGTTACAATGAGGACAAGTTTACTGTGATTATGCCACAGACAAGTTTAGATAAGGCAGAGCAGGCAAAACAGCGAATTTTAACCAAACTTGGTTCCATGCTTTTTTTAGATGGTGCGGTTACTATTGACATGACAATCGGTATTCGCCTGATAGATGAAGAGACAATAAGCGAGACAATTAATTTTGTAAATAAGAAAAACCTTCTTTCCCCCTCTTCCATATCTAACGATTCAGATGTTGAACGGATGGAGAGCAATCTAAAACCTCTTCTTGATGAAGAGGCGGAAAAGATTGAATTGGAGGATCTGTCAGATCAACAAAATAAAATTCACTATAAAGATGTTATATTACTTGGTGATTATACCCATTTTAGCAAAAATGATTATGGACACATTACAGTCAAAAAGATTTCAATCAGCGGGATTGAGTTTGATGCCATGAAACAGCACCATAAAATTGAGCTTTATGATATTCTTGATGTCACATTTAACTTGGATGACAGCAAGAGGTCTCTTATCAAAAGAAGGGTTAGAGTAGATTCAGTTAAAGATAAATATATTGAGGCGGAATTCTATAATCCCCCTCCTTATGACAAAAATCTTGGATTCTATTTTATGGCATGATTTTATGGTTTTACATACTCTTGTTGTGTGGATTCCAGGTCAAGACCATTATCACAGTAGAGACTCATGTACTCTCTGTATTCATTCTGATATTGCTGGGAAAAGCCATTGATGAATTCAGTGCTTTTTTCTCCCTTGAATCTCTCAATATGTTTTCTGGTGTTGTTTAACATATTGTTGCTTAATGAGACAGGATAATTGATACAGCGGCTCTCAATTGCATCCTGTTTAGCATATATTTGAGCCTGTTTCTGACCAGCAATATATTCACCTGACATAGGCTTGTTTATAAATTGAGAACAGCCTGCTGCAATTAGCAACAAGAATAGCAGAGATAATGGAATCAACTTAGCCCAAATTATTGTTAGATTGAAATTTCTGGGCAACAAAATAAATCGTATTGGTTGCATACCGGATCCTTTTTCTGGTTTATATAGTTGATAAAATGATTTTCTCTGATTTTAGATAGAGAAATTTTCTTAACTTTTAAGAAACGATAAACCATCTAAAAAGAAAGACAAATAAAAAAATTGAAAGAGAGACTTTTTCTGATAAAAAAATGCCTATGGATCAAGATTTATTACAAACAATAATTTCAATTAAAGATATGGATGAGCTACAATTGTTCTTTGATGAGATATTGACAGCAGGTGAGCTTGCGGATTTATCCCTTCGCTGGAAGCTTCTGCAAGATTTGTATAGCGGAATGACCCAACGAAAAATTGCTGAAAAATATAGTATCAGTTTATGCAAAATTACAAGGGGATCAAAGATTCTGAAAAGAGATAATTCTGTTGTATATAAAATTTTTGAAAAAAGTCAGCAATAAAGCATTTCAATTTTATTGCTTGACTCTTAATGGTCATATATATTAAGTAAATTAAGTTCAGTTTATTAGTATTGCAGTTAGCCTATTATTTTTCTATGGTTAGCAGAACGTATGTTAAAAGATTTTTTTGATGTTTGGTTAAATTTTAAAGGAGAAAAGACAATGAAGAATTTGATTTCAAAAAGTTTATTTATTGTAGTTACAATGGTGCTTATTGTGGGCTGTGCAGCGAATGCACCTAAAAAGCCCTTTGCTGAATTTGCACCCCAGCAGCTTGATGCGTCTAATTACAGCCTTAAGCATGATAATTTTCTGGTGATTATAGATGGCTCAAGTTCAATGGAGGAGATGTTTAGTGGTAACCATAAATTTGACATTGCTAAAGAATTTGTTGGACGGATGAACCAGACTCTTCCTGCAATGGGTCAGATTGCCGGTTTGGGATCGTTTGGGCACAAACCAAGTGTTTCACCTAATCCTACTATGATGCTCTATGGTATGGAACCCTATACAAATCAGGGATTTGCAGCAGGGTTGGGAAAACTCAATGGAACCGGTGGAAACAGCCCGCTTTACAAATCCCTTGAAGCCTCTTTAGGTGATATTAATGGCAAATCAGGCACAACAGCACTTGTAATTGTATCTGATGCTAAAACGCTCTCTCCAAAAACAACCAGTGCTCTTAAGGCGTTAAAGGACAAGTTTGGTGATACTCTATGTGTTTATCCAGTGCTTGTAGGAGATGATAAAGAGGGCAAGGCACTCATGCAGAAACTCTCTGATATGGGTGGATGCGGATTTGTTACAGATGCTGACAAGACTCTCTCTTCCGCAGCAATGACAAACTTCGTAAAAAATGCTTTTCTTGTAGAGAGAACTGCTGCACCTGTTGCTATAAAAGACAGCGATAATGATGGCGTTCCTGATGACAGGGACAAGTGCCCTGATACACCTCCTGGGGTGGAAGTTGATATTGATGGTTGTCCACTTGATACTGATGGCGACGGAGTCTATGACTATCTTGATAAATGTCCAGGAACTCCGTCAGGTGCAAAAGTCAACCCGATGGGCTGCTGGGTACTTGGAGATCTTCTGTTTGATTTTGACAGGTCAGACATAAAGCCGTCAGGTCATGCTGAACTTGACAATGTTGTTGTCATATTGAACAAAAACCCGAATCTCAAGGTTGATATTCAGGGACATACTGACAGTAAGGGACGTGATGCGTACAATCAGGCTCTTTCCATGAGAAGAGCAGAATCAGTTAAGGCCTATTTTGTTAGCAAAGGCATAATTGCAGATAGAATGAGATGTGAAGGCTATGGTGAAAGTATGCCTGCTGCATCTAATGATACAGAGTTTGGCAGATCTCTCAACAGACGTGTTCAGTTGATGCCTATTAAATAATGCTGAAATATTTTCATAATATTTCATAATATTATCGGCAGCCATAAGTATTACTCTTTATGGCTGCCGTTTTTTATGATGATAATTATCAAGAGAGTGTAGCCGTTGCAGATCGTAACATAAATTATATTGTTAATAACAATGACAAAAATCATAGCTCACAGAGGTGCAAGAAGCATTGCACCTGAAAATACAATTGTAGCCGCAGATATTGCCCGCCTAATTGGGGCAGAACTATGGGAAACAGATGTAAGTGTTACACGAGATGGTCATCTGATTCTTTTCCACGATGATCACCTTTTGCGGACAACCGATGTCCTGAAAAAATTTCCCCACTATAACTCTTTCCAGCTTGACAAATTTTATCTTGCTCAAATCCAAACTCTTGATACAGGAGCCGCTTTTATAGAAAACGATCCTTTTGGAGAGATAGCATCCGGAAACATATCGCGTGACTCTCTTGAATCATTTAAGGGAGAGAAAATCCCAACTCTTGAAGATGCTTTAAACTACACCAAAAAAACCAGATGGAGTATCAACCTTGAGCTTAAAGAGCAGAGCGGTAAATTATATGGCTTTCCCCTGCCTCAGGCAGTTGCAGATATGATTTATAAAATTGGAGTCGATAGAGAGCTTATAATTATCTCGTCGTTTAACCATAAATGGTTAAACCAGATAAATAATTTGTTGCCAGGGGTTACAACTCAGCCACTATTTGGCGATACTCCTGACCATAAAATAGACTGGAGAGAGGTTTTTTCTAAAATTATCTACTCTCAAGATCACTCTAAAAATATCTCTTCTAATGTAATTTATCCTTTTGGATATGATTTTGAGACATACAACATAAACAGCACCATGATTACCATCGAAGAGATAGCCCGACTCAAGAGAATGGGTAAGAAAGTTAATCTTTTCACAGTGAATGATAAACATGAAATGATACAATATATCAATGCCAATGTAGATGGTATATTTACCGATTATCCTCAAATTATGACAAAAATAGTTGGTAAGGGGTGTTGATGGAAACTGTTTTGTGTGTAAAACGTGCAGACATACCTATAGCTTGGGTTGGAGAAACCTCTGTAATAAAAATGGATGAGGATATTTTTTTTTCTGCTTTCTCAACAACCTCTTCCGATTTAAAATATCACTGGATTGAACGTAATATAGCTGAACAAGACAGCTCGTTAAAGCAGATTATACCATATATTATAATTCAGGACTG
>CAXNND010000042.1:0-9201 GCA_964203105.1 Desulfamplus sp. | reverse complement strand
AATATCACGGCTAACCCATGCCTTTGATACTTTTATGTCTGTAGAGGATGCAAGGTCCTTATTCAGAGAGGAAGAATTAACCTTTGAAGGTAAAGCGTTTGAATCTGATATTCCAGAATCTGATACATAATCTGAATCAATCTTGTCAGACAATATATTGCCATAAAGAGGAAATGCTCCATCTATTGCAATAATATTTGCAAGTTTTGAGTCTGAACTTGAAATCATTGAAAAAAATGATATCTGCCTCGACTCTTTGATACCTGATGTCGGGCTATTATTACTCTTTGCAACAGATTGAGCCTTTCCAATAACTGACTCAATGATTTTATTGGCGGCATCACTTATCTGTGCCGATGAGCTTATAACGAGGTCTGCTGTTAATATCTCTTTCAGGTTATTTTTAATATGGAGTTGAAGGGAGTTGTTAAATGAGTTGAGGGCGATAAATCCAACAAGACCGATTGAGAGGTTGAGAATAAAAAAGAGTGAAAAACCGCTGTCTCTTCTGAGTTCCCTGATTGCAAGCCTTAACCAGAGCATGAGCTGTTACTTTCCAGATTTTAACTGCCGTATATATTTGATTCAGGATTTGACAATGTTTTAAAAGTTGTCAAGCCTGTGCCTGAAATATTCAAGATTAGAATTGCTGAACCCATTATCTGTAATCAAACAATTTGCCTGAATCAAGTTTTAGAACTCTCTGACACCTGTCTGCAAGTTCCATGTTATGCGTCACAACAATCAGGGTCATACCCGAAGCTGTAACCAGATCAAACAGAAGATCAGCCACCTGTTCTCCGGTTCTGGTATCAAGGTTGCCGGTTGGTTCATCTGCAAGCAGCAGAGCAGGCTTGACCACAAGAGCCCTTGCAATTGCCACTCTTTGGCACTCTCCTCCGCTCAACTGCCCGGGAAGATGGGATTTTCTCGTTTCAAGACCTACCTGCTGTAGCACACTGGCAGTTCTTTTATCTATATCATCTGCCTTTAGTATCTCAAGAGGAAGAGAGATGTTCTCCTCTGCTGACAGATGAGGCATAAGGTGGAATTGCTGGAATATGATTCCTATATTTTTTCCCCTGAACTTTGCAAGTCTATCCTCATTCATAAGTTTCAGATCATGCCCTCCAATCATAATTGAGCCGGAATCTGGAGTGTCAAGACCTGCAAGCAGTGCCATGAGTGTGGTCTTTCCGCTGCCGGATTGACCTGTAATTGCAACAGTTTGCCCTTTATGGATTTCAAAACTTGCGTTGTCGATCACGTTAAGCTGACCAGAACCTGCCTCGGTATAGGATTTACAGAGATTTTTTACTTCAAGTATATTTAAATCAGAGGTTGGCGTTGAATCGGATGTTACAGTTTTGTTAGAGTCTATCTCGTCAGAGTCAGCCATTACAGTTTTTCCAGAATATATGGCAGCACATTGGCTGCAACAATTTTATAACCCTCGGCATTTGGATGAACACCATCAGGCAGATTAAGGTGGTCGAATCCACCAACATCTTTAAGAAGATAGGGCATTAGTGTTATTTTGTGTCGCTTTGCAAGATTTTTGAAAACATCCCTGAAGTTGCGAGTATATTCATCGCCGTAATTGGGGGGAATCTCCATACCAGCAAGGATAATCTCCATTTTTGCAGCAAGTGCAATCTCAATGGTGGTGTTTAAATTTTGCTCCATCTCTTTTAAAGATAGTCCCCGCAGACCGTCATTTGCCCCAAGTGCTAAAAACAGGATATCTTTTTTTGTTTCTGATGCCGTTGTCGGTTTCATTTCTGATGGCATTTTAAGATACCATTTCAGCCTTGATACTGCACTGGCAGTCGTTGAGCCGCTTATTCCGGCGTTGATCATCTTCACATTCCTGTACCCTTTCTGTTTCAGCATGGTATCAATAAGGGCTGGAAAGGATTCTTCCGGTTCAACACCAAAACCTTCTGTCAGGGAATCTCCAAGAAAAAGTAATTTTGTCTCTCTATCAGCAGGTCTTTCAATTTTTTCGGCTGTATTTGCAGATATAGGCATAAATATTAAAAGAGTTGAAACCATTAAATGTATAAAGTTCATATCACTAAATCTCACTACCTCCCCTCTTATCAATAATGGGAGGTGATTGCTATCAATTCATGTTAATTCCCTATGACAAATTTAGGGAATCTTCAATTTTAATCTGGAGCTGTGCTATGGTAACATCATTGATATCAAGCACAGCAGCCTCCTCACAGGAAAAAATATCCACCTCAAAGTTTTCAACCATGCCAATACCAAGCTGCTGACACACCTTGTCTGCAAAGCGGATCATCACCAAAAGCAGGTTGGCTGTATTAAATTCAGGGGAATGATGTTCACGGGCAATTGTGCAATACTGCTCAGGCAGACTCCAGTCTGTCAGAAGCACATTACCATAATGGGTGTGCATTTTGATAATAATATCTTCAACAAGCTGGTGAGGCATCTTTGAATTTTTTGTCTTGATCTGATCCATAACAGACAAAAGGAAAAATGCACCCACATCATGCAGAAGTCCTGCTAAAAATGCCTCATTCAGGTTTTCGTACTGATAATGGCGGGCAAGCCACTGGGTGCCGACGGCACAACCGACAGAGTGTATCCACATTTTTTTCATCAAATCCTGAATCACAGGATCCTGTGCCCTGAAAGCGTTTTTCTGACATACCAAAAGAACAATATTGGTGATTTCAACCATCCCCAGTCTGATAACTGCTTCATGGACAGTCTTGACAGGTGAAAGTCCCATGTAAAATGAGGAGTTGGAGATTTTAAGAACCTCTGTGGTTAATGAGATGTCTTTTTTAATCAGATTGACAATACGGTCAACATCAGGCTCTTCCTTGCTGATCTCTTTTTGTGCCATCAGGCTGTTCTGATCCATTACCGGCAGCCTTACCCTTCCTGATCGCACATATTCATCTATGATATCGACTAATGACCTTTTTGGCGTCATCTATATTCCTTGTTTTATATCTATGTTTTTACTTGTTACTTCTCAGAATCAGAATTTAATACAGGTTATCCAGCCCCTAAAAGCCTTTTTAAATCCATAAGAGGTCTCGGATTCAATAAACGAGGAGTATGATGCAGCACCTCGTCAATTGTGGTGATACCGTATGATGCTTTCACAATCCCCTCTTCAATAAGAGTGACCAACCCAGCGGATTCAATACTTGTACGACGGATATCATGGCTTGTCCTCTTTTCAAGAATTGCACTTCTGACAGATTCATCAAGAACAAGGAGTTCAAAGCAGGCAATACGTCCCTTGTAACCTGTATGACGACAGTAAGAGCAGCCCCGCCCCTTTTTGAATCTTCCTCCATGAATATCCTTGGCTGTATATCTAAGGCGTCTTAAATCCTGAATGGTTGGCTTGTAATCTTCCGAGCACTTTGGACACACTTTTCTGAGCAGTCTCTGGGCAAGAACACTTACCACTGTTGAGGAGATCATAAAGGCTTCAATATTCATGTTCATAAGCCTGATAAGCCCTCCGATGCTGTCCTCTGTATGAAAGGTGGTGATAACCTTATGTCCTGTAAGGGCTGCCTGAACAGCTATTTCGGCAGAGTAGTTGTCCCTGATCTCTCCTATCACTATTATATCTGGATCCTGCCTTACCATTGCACGCAGAGTTGATTCAAATGTAAGATTGATTTTGGGATCAATCCCGCATTGGGCAATACCTGGAATCACATACTCAACAGGCTCTTCAGCAGTGATGATGCTGGTCTGTGGGGTATTAAGATGATCAATGCAGCTATATACAGTTGTGGTTTTACCGGAGCCGGTAGGTCCTGTGACTAAAATAACACCGCTTGGCAGCTCCAGAGCATCATTGCTGAATGCCTGTAACATTTTTGGATACATGCCAATGTCAGTGAGCTTGACCAAATCTCTTTTAAGGTTGAGAAGACGCAAAACAACCTTCTCTCCAAATATTGTAGCAAAAAAAGAGACTCGCAGATCAAGTTTGTGTCCAGAGTGGTCAAACATCATCCTTGCATCCTGATGTCGCCTTTTTTCGGTAATATCAGCACCGCACATAACCTTTATACGGCTTGTCAGTGTCGGTATAATCTCTATTGGAAGCTCTTTATAGGAATCTAATACCCCATCCCGTCTAAAGCGGATACGCAGGCGATCAGGCATTGGTTCAATGTGAATGTCGCTTATGTTATCCTTGATAGCATCAATAATCATCTGGTTCACAATGCCAATAGCAGAGTCATTTGCAATCTTGCCATGGTCTATCTGTCTGCTGAATAACTTTTGAATTGCCTCTTTGATGGAGTTCTTAAGTGCAAAACAGGGTATAATCTCCTGCCTCAGTATCTCTTTTACCTTTTTGATATCATCAGCGTCTGTTGGGTCGATAAAAGCAACATGGACAGCATCTTCTTCAACTTTTATGGGTATAAAAGTTGAGCTTTCATAGAGCCTTTGAGGAATCCGGTTAAACAGCTTAAGGTCAATATCAAGAAATTCAGGCTCAATAAATGAAAAACCAAGCTGGAGAGAGAGAACCTCGATCATCTTTCGTTCATCAACAATCCTGTGGGCAACAAGAACCTCCCCGATTTTTCTTTTAGGGGTCTCCTCTGCCTGGATCTGAAATGCTTTTTTGAGGTCTTCGTCAGTGATAATACCAAGTTCAACAAGTAGGCTTCCAATTCTCAAGGAGACATGGTGCTTGCGAATGGTTACCCACAATAAGTCATCAGTGATGTATCCAAGCTCCTTGAGGATATGGATCATGGGTTTGTTATTTGGCAACTTGGATTGAATACGTGCTACATAATCAATCTGCTGACGTGTAAGCAGACCGTTTTGAAAAAGAAGAGAGACTATTTCTCCATAATTTTCTTTGCTATTCTCCATCTTTATTTTCCATATCTTGGCAAATCCATATTTTTCAGCCACTCTTGAAAAGACTATAGAGTCTTTAATGGAATCAGGCTGATCTGTCAAGTTTAAGAGTTTCTGGACAAATCGATGCCAAATCTTTATTCATGACCGTGAGTATATCGTATTGTAATGTATGGATCGAAGGAATATAATTTAGTAGTTAATATACTGTTGTAGATTCAAAGGAAACGTATGGACTATTTATACTCTATCGATAGTGACAGAGTCGCTGAGATCAAAATCAAACGCTCCACCTTTATCTGCTGTCTAAGATATGTTGGGACCATATCTGATGCGAAATTTTTTATATCATCTGTCTCTTCTGAACACAAGACAGCAACCCACAACTGCTGGGCATATATTGTTGGAGATAAAGGCGAAATCAGCCATTCGTCAGACAATGGTGAACCGGCAGGCACAGCCGGAAAACCGATGCTGAACTCTCTTCAAAAATATAACATGACAAATGTAGCAGCAGTGGTTACACGTTATTATGGAGGTGTCAAACTTGGTGTCAGAGGTTTGATTGATGCTTACAGTCAGGCTGTAGTATCTTCAATTGAAGTTGCCCCTTTAAAAAAACTGGTTCATATAAGAAGATATGCGATTGATCTCTCTTACCCTTTTAATGATACTCTTATCCATCATCTAAGTAATTGGGATGTAAAAATTATAGATACTCGATATTCTGACAGGATATCCCATGATATTGAGGTTGAGTCAGATAAATGTCAAGATGTGGAGCGGCTGCTTATTGAATATCAGAGTTGCGGAAAGCTAAAATTCCTCCATAAACCATAAAAATGTAAACATTTAGAATTAAGAAAATTAACATTGCTTTTACCTTTTTTCTTTTATATCTTTACTTTCAACTATTATTAACTTCTAATTGTGATTAACCATAAGGATTAACTGTGAAAACTAAACAGGATAGCCATAATTTCATACATCAATATAAAGGGTTAGGTGCCTTTGGGCTGGACAGGGAAACTGATGATGAGACCATTATGTTTTATCTTCAGAAATTTTCAGAAGACAATTTTATGAAAGCCTTTATTCCAAGACTCAACAGTAACGATCTGGAACAGATTTACAACATGATTAACAATCTTCTGAAAAATTATTTTTCAGAAGATGAGTATCATTCCATTTTTCTTAAAGATAGATAGATGATCGCATAATTTACAGACAGAGGCTTGCAATGCAATACAATATTTATAAAATATGTGTAAGCTGTCAGCGTGAGCAAGAGCCATGGGAAAAGATAGCGAAAGTAAAGATGATAGATAAGGACAGATAATTACTATGACAAGACTCGTTGTAACTGCAGATGTTCATGGAAGTTATTCCACATGGTTGACAATTAAGGATATACTTGAGCAGGATGACTCTCTGGCTGTAGCAGGTGATCTTTTTGGTACACGATACCCCCGTCATGGCTATTCTGATTATCAGCCGGAACGTATCCTTGAGGATATCTCGACATTTTCCAATCCCCTGTATTTTGTTTATGGTAACTGTGACGGGAGAACTTTTTTTCCAGGATACCATGATACACTTAGGTTTGATTTCATGGATTGGAAAATTTTTCTTCATCATGGTGATATATATTACAGGCAAATTCCAGAAGATATACTCTCTTCGGATGTCAATTTAGTGATACAGGGACACACTCACGTTTTTGCTCTTGAAAAGGATGCTCAAAAAAATAAACGAAACCGGAACAGCATCAAATATAATAGCCAGAACAAGAGGATATTCCTTAATCCAGGCTCACTTTCAGAGCCAAGAACCTCTTTTTACACCTATGCTGTGGTTGACTGTAATGGAATAGATATAATTAATATAAAAACAGCAACTTCGTTAAAATCAATCTCGACAACAAGAACATCATCAATAAAGAGAGCAACAAAAACTTAAAATGTCCTTCAATAACTTGTAATCATTATTTGGTATTGCTGTGTCTGATTTTAAGATTGTATGAATTTTAATCAATTATAATTTTTTTAGTAATTTTAAACCTTTCGGAGACCTTATGAGAAAAATATTTTTTACACAAGTAGTAATGGCTGTAATCGTTCTAAATATTTCGGTTAGCTGCTGCTTTTCTTCGACAGATGTTGGAGATGCAATGAAACTACTCCCAGAATCGACCGATTTTGTTATCAAATTTTCTTCAACCAAGAGTTTTTACGAATACCTTTCTATAACTGACAAATCATTGCTGGGACAGCCTATAGAGGACATTAATGAAATAAAGGAAAATTTTGGATTTAACCCTTTTGATTTAAAGGAGTTGGAGAGCAGCGGACTTGATGGTTCAAAACCATTTGGTATTGCTGTGTCTGATTTCAAGATTGTATATGGTAGCGACACTCCTGATATGAATTTCATACTATTTTTACCTGTAAAGGATGTTAAAAAGGCTGTTGCAAAAATCAAGGAGCTTATTGAAGAGGATAACCCTGATGCAGATTTTAAGAAAAAGGGAGAGGTTTGGAGCTGGAAATTTGACCTTGACTCTTCGGAACTTGAAGATCTTCAGGATGAAGCATCAGGCAAGGACGAAAGTACTTCAGAAGATAATACACCCCAACCCGGAGATACTACACAAACTCGGGAGATAGAGGCAGAAAAAGCAAATCCAGAACCCGAGCCTGTTGAGGCAGAGACTCCTCCAGTGCTCACCTACATGATCAACAAGGGTGGTTATCTTTTCATAGGTGCAAACCCTGCTGCAGATGCAAGACAGTTTTTTGAAAATTTTGGAAAACAGGGCAAAAAGCTGGTAGATGCAACTGTATTCACAAATGTAATTAAAAAGGTGAATCCGTCAAATGATATTTTTCTGTATGCTAACTTGGGCAGGATATTTAATTCTAATATAGATGCAATGAGATATCTGAACCCTGCTATCTCACAAACTTTAGATACTACTGTCACAAAGGGCAAAGATGCAGACAAAAACAGAAATGCTCCTCCTGACAGCTCTTATTCCAAGAGTTTCAACTACCTTAAATATTATCAGGGGGCAGGTATCTCTGCTGATCTTAAAAACCCTGACCTGAAAGCAAATTTTGTGCTCAACGTGGCTGAAAAATCTGCACTTTTAAACGTATTTAAAGGTGTAAGTCCCAAAAGAGATATTCTCTTGGGACTAAAAGATAACCCTCTTATGCTCATTGGATTTGTTGAAAATTTTCAGGCATACTGGCAGATGGTTCATGATTCACTTGATAAAGATACCCTCAACGCCATGAAGCAGCAGTTTGCAACTGTGAAAACTGATTATGATATTGATGTTGAAAAGGATGTGATCCAGAATATTGGTAATAATTTAGGTATTGGAATCTACGATGCCATGAGTATTAATATGGCAAATGTAAACACGCTTTTATCGGTAGAGTTTAAGGATCCTGCAAAGATTAAAGCTGTGATGGAAAAGGGCATTGCAAAACTTCCACCTGAGCAGCAGTCCATGATAAACAGGGTCCCGATAAACGGCAGTGAGGTTTTTATGGTACCGGCTGGTCCGTTTCAGGTATATGCCGGATTTATCGGCAATGATTTAGTAATTACACTTGGAAAACCCATGTTTGAAAAAGCCATGTCTGCCGAGCTGGAAAACGGTTTTATTAAAACAGTTAAAGATAAGCAATTGCAGATATCTTTACAAAAAGATACATCTCTTTTCTTTTTTGATGTAGGAGAGGCAATGTATGCTGTGAAAAATTTTGCCCCAATGCTTCTGTCTGTTAGCCCTGAATCCCAACTCATAATGATGCCTGAATTTCAAAAAATAGTTGAGCCGTTTGATTACATATCTGCGTTTTCTCGAATTGATGGCGATTCAATGGTTGGAGAGTTTCTTTTTAAAACTGAATTTAAAAAACCATTCTTTCAGGGTATAAAAGATGTCTCTAATCAAATTGAAGCTCTGAGCATGACCATAAAAAAATAGAGCTATTGATAGACATCTTTTTCCAGGACAAATTCTACCCTCCTGTTTTTCTCACGGTTTTCAGGTGAGTTGTTGGAGACCAGCGGCAATGTTGAACCGTAGCCTGTTGCAGTCAACCGCTCTGGTTCAACTCCGTTTTTGATTAAATATTTAAGCACCTCTGTTGCTCTTGCTGATGATAACTCCCAATTTGACTGATATTTTTCTGTTGATATGGGAGCATCATCAGTATGACCCTTTATATTGAGAATATAGTCAGGATATGCGTACATTATATCAAGAAGTCTCTGCAAAACCGGAATAAATCCCTT
>CAXNND010000041.1:0-9263 GCA_964203105.1 Desulfamplus sp. | reverse complement strand
TTTATCTGCTGGAAGCAGATTTCCCATCAGACCAAATTTACCTTCAGGGATATTTATCGAGCCTGGAATGTGTCCTTTAATAAACTTGGGAAGATAAGGACGTGAGTCAATAATTTGCACTGCCTGATCAGCCGGAATTTTTACATATTGTTTTACAAAATTTATATCAACAACCTTATGAAAACACCAATCTGATGCCATCATATTTTTTTCTGACGCTCTCCAGTCTGCCTCGTCTGACTGCATCAAGCTCATTTCAGGATCCGCCGCTGGCGTTTTGGCTGACGGTTTACCCTCTGATGATGTTTTTACCACATTGCTTGTCTGTTGATGGGCAGCACACCCTACAAAAACAAGAGCTGCCAATCCAACAGTGAATGAACACAACATTATATTGATATTTCTGATAGATTTCATATAACCTCCAGTATTTATTTAGAATATAAGCAGCTTCGCCGCAATTAAGATTGGATTAAAATTCCTTAGTAACAAAAATATCTTAAAGTGCAAATATCGAAAATTTAAATCAAAAAATAATCAGGGAGATCAATGCTTTTGGGCTGCCGGAAGTTCCCACTCCTGGACAGTAGTTGTTTCATAAATTTCCTCCCATCCTGTAACCATTCCTGAGATATGGCTAAACAGGGAGTGTCCGGTTGTGGTCATGTAAACATGTACAAGCAAAAAGGATAAAAGCATAAAAGCAACTAAAGTGTGCAAAAGGGCAACAGGCATCAGGGGCATTACAGATAAAACTGGTAATGCTGAATTACCCCAAAGATTCCATGTATAGTAAAGAAGTCCTGTTACCATCTGAACAGGAAGAAGCAGGGCTGAAAGTCCAAGATATGTAAGCCGCTGCAACGGATTATGTTTTGCTCCAGGTGATTTTTGTACTGGATGGGGCTTTCCCTGAAAAATGCCGATAGAGTAATATATAATAACAGCAAAGAGCTTTTTAGTTGTCGGAACATACTGACGCCACTCGCCTGTGGTAAATAGCCAGAAGACAAAAAATGTAAACAATACAAGCCATGAAAGCCCTACGAAACTGTGGATTTCTACTGCATCTTCGTAACCAAGCAAGGTAAATGTTCCGTGAATTTCAATTCCTGTGATGAGCAAAATGATTATCATCAATGCCTGAAGCCAGTGCCAGAAACGTTCAAACTTTGTGTAGAGGTATATTTTTATGATTTTTTTATCACTCACGATCTATTTCTCCTTTCCGTTACGGGTAAAGAATCTTCCCAATCCATGAATGGTCACACCTGCAAGAGATGCAAGAACAGCAATCCACCCAAAAGAGTCAACAACTGATGCCTTGTCTCTTCCTGGCATATAAAATCCTTTAAGGTTTTCAAGACGTCCGCTATTTCTAGTATGACACTCCTGACATTTTAGAGCTTTTTCTTTTGGTGCCACCATGTGGGTAATTGGAAAAACATAAGTTGTCTCAACAAAATCATACTCTCCTGAAAATGGCAGACCCAGCAGGTCGCTTCCAGTTTTGATAGATTCATCCCAGTCGAGTGTTGTCCAGTATCCTTTTTCTCCGGAAAGAAGTGGGGCAAGAAGGGTCTTGTGAATCTTGTCGTAAGGTTGTTTCCCATGATGCACCTTAAACGGAAAGATGCGTGAGTTCGGGTCATTCATATCTCCAACAGGCTGACTTACCTTGAGCACAACAGAAGGATCAATTACATCTACAGCAGTGGTGCTGGTTTGTGAACCATTTGACCAGAAATATTGAGGCTTTACATTTTTCTCCCAGACCATCTCTCCTTTAATTGAGAGATAGGTATCTTTACCCAAATCACCGACAACATTATAGGGTTTACCATCCTTAAGTTTTCCGGCTTTTGACCAGTCCCAGCTCATTTTGGTTGGATTTACTCGTGCAAATTCAGGTATGTGGCACGATTGACAGGCAACCTTGTCACTATGGTCATTCATCTTTGATGCATCTTTATGAGGTGTTGCACTATGACATGATACACAGGTGATTTTGGGTGCAAGGTCATCTTCAATAAGACTTTTATTAATTTCGACCGCAGGGTTGGTGTAAATTCTTCCCGCCACATTGTGGTTGGTGGTAGTGTGACAACGTGTGCAGGTAAAGTTTTTGCCGTCAATTCCCATGTGGACATCAAGGTTTCTGTTTGGCTTTGTCAACGATGTGTCCAAATCTCCATGTTTAACACCATCTCCACCGCCGCCCTTGAAATGGCACTCGCCGCAGTTATTTCGCTCAGGCAGCCCTATTTTCCCAACAGCGTCCTTTAATTCAGCTTGAATCTCCTTCATTATATCTTTACTTTCAGGATCATCATCTTTTGCAAAACCTTTGATATCTTCAAAAGCCTCGTTGTAATTGAACTTTGTCATACCATGGCATTTCAGACAGTTGACCTCTCCTTTGGTGCTGTTCCATCCTGTATGGCAACTAAGACACGCCTTGTCCTGCATGTTGTTGCTTGATATACAGAAATTGTTGATTGAATAGCCTGCCTTTCCATATCTGCGGTCTTTTTTATCCTCTTTTTTAGTGCTACTACCATCATCTTTACTGTTTTGCTCGACTGTAGTTTCCTTATTGTCAGATGCAAGCCATGTCCAGTGAATGGTCTTGTGAAACTGTGATGATGCCTCAGAGTGGCACGAAAGACAAGCTCTGGTTATCTCATCGCCTGACATAAAATCTTTTTTCAGAGCTTCATGTTTTGAGTGGTCAGTAGTAATCCACCTATGTTCTCTTTTTACTGCCTGTTTTGCCATTTTTCTGCCTATTGGCTCTTCAATCTCTGTAGTCTTGGTCGCAGATGCACCAACTGGTATTAAAACAGTGAGCATGGCAAAAATTACCAAATTGGCAAACAACTCAAAATAGTGTAGCCTGTTTGAGCTTTTCTTGTTTGTCATTATCAACGCTCCATATTTATTTTTTATATAAAACTGTAAAGGGCGGACACCTATGCCCGCCCTTTACAGTACCAACCATAAGGGCTGTGTCTAAATATATTCTATTTACATTTTGCTGGAGTTGGGGAATCTGCCGCACCGCTGTAAAGGTAGGCGTAAATATCTTGCATCTCCTCCTCACTCAATTTGCCCCAATCCTGGCTGCATTTGAATGCTCCAAAATCCTTGGTTTCAAATACCCTCTTCCATTGTTCCATAGTTTTATCTGATGGATTGATAATTGGGCGTTCAGATGTAACCTCTCCTCTCTCCATACATGACTTGTAAACCTTGCGATAGGTATATTTCCCCTTTCTGCTGTTTCCCGCCGGATCCTCTGCAAAAGAGACTGCTGTAAACACTGCAAGAACAACCATTGCCAACATTGAAACCAGTACTTTTTTTGTCATTTTAAATATCTCCTTTATTTTTATTGTATTATTCTGCTTTATATTTTGTAGATTAACTCACGTAATAACCAGTTAAAACCTCATTGTTGCGGACAGGTAGGTATCCCATACTTTATCGGCAATCGGGAAGAGACCATTTAGTGAGTTTGCCTCTGATATATCCATAGGCTCACCTAAAGGATTTCCGCTGCCTGTATATTTATAGTCATAGAATCTTGTACCAGCTCTTACGAAAAAGTTACGCCCGAATACCGGCTGGATATAATACCCTTCATACACGCTGCCTCTTGTGGCAAGTTTGCTGCCAACAAGTGAATCCTCGGCACCTGTGAAGTTGAACCAGTATTGGGAACCCCAGTTATACTCAAGTCCAAGTTTTGCATTAAACGGCATGGGGAAAAGGGCACCGGCGTAGATGCTGTAACCATCCTGCTGTTCAAGCTGACCATTGGAACTCAACAGACCCATTCCCATCATCTCAAAGAATGGATTTGCAGAGATGCTTGAGGGATCTGTAGCACTCCAGGAACCTGCAAGAAAGAGATCAATATCCTTTCCGGTCTCTTCATAAAAATTCTTTCTCATAAGAAGTGTAGCAGCATCCCAGTCACCAATTTCAGTTGATGGCTCCATGCGTGTTATGTAACCGCCGCTATTCTGGGTAAAATAATACTCTTTGGAGCCATCCTGGTTCTGATCCGCTTTGGATACTATAAATGGCATCACGGTAAGACCTGTAAAACCGTCTGTGATGTCCCACGCATGGGCATAATTCACCACAGCACTGAAAGAATCATTATTAAAAAGGGTTGCAATAAATCCAAACAGATTTACATCCTCAACCTCTGACGCACTCTCCTGCAAAGAGTAGGAGTTACCCCAGTCACCTTCAAATCCGACACCATAGCAGAGTTTGAAAGCTGCACCAGGGACACCTGTAACATCTTCAAGTCCAAAGTTCAGGGAAGCTCCGTCAAACTGCCAGTTGATAATAGTACCTAATGGTGAACCTCCTTCAAGTCCATATTCTGCATACTCTAAAGGAGGTCCATTTGTTGATGGGCGTCTGCCAAGGGAGAAACTGACAGGAACCTTGTTTAGATAGTTACTGTAGAGAAAAAATGCACGCTCAAGATGCAGGGTATCGCCATGAGGAAGAGATGAGGTGTTGCCGTCAAGAGTGATATCGCCCAAACTTCCCTGATTGAACTTTACACCTGTTGAATCACCCCAGACCTTGTAGGCAGCCATTCTTCCGGCAAAACTTAAGTTGGAGTTGAATTTGGACTCCATATTAAGGTGAAATTTGTTTGTAAAAATCACATCGTTGTCAATATCATTTTCCTCCAACGGGGGAATCATGCCAGCCATAGCCATGTTCCGCATCCCCTGCTGAACCTGATTAAGAGTTGCACCATTAAAACCTCCCTGTGATGCAGGGGTGAAGAAAGAGCCGACCATGGAAGATGGTGCGGAGAGCATACCGTCATAATGGATGGAATCAGCTTTGGAGCGAAGTTCAAATCCAAGAGAGAGTTTGTCCGTTGCTGTGTGAAGCTCTGCCTTGTCAACACGTTTACCCAAATATTGAACATCCTCTTTATCCTTTTGTCTCTCCTTCTTGTCTGCTTGTCTCTCCTGCCTATCCGCTTCCATCCCCTGTTTGTCTGTCTGCTTTTCCTGCTCAAGAGTGTTGAGTTTTTCTTTAAGAAGCTCCATGTTCTTGCTCATCTCTTCAAGTTGCATCCTGAGCATCTGGACATCCTCTTTTTTGACACTCTCTTTCTGGATACCTTCCTGTTTTTTTACCTTGCCCTTGTCAGAGGCATAAAGACCCTGAGATACAAAGACAAGAACCAAAACAAGCAGAGATATTCCAATCCCTCTGGTGACCACTTTGTTTGTAGCGATCTTTTCTACATTCATCTTTTTCTCCTTTTGTTTGTCAATTTCACCTTTCTTAAGTCAACTCCTAACATTATTCGGTTATTATAGCTATACACCAATTATGATTATATGGCAATTATACAGCAATGAATGTGCCATAATTTAACTGTCTGAAATAACATTGTTTAAAATATAATATTGTTAATATGAATCGTCTTGTGTTAATAGGCAGTGTTAATTCTTAATGTTAATGGTTTACACTCCTCAGCCGCAGGCTAAAACTATAGGGGTAAAATATAGAGCTATATATAATAATTATTGCAAATAGTCTAAGACAGAACCAGGTAAAATATATTTTGATATTTTAAGGGAATAAACGTGGATACAAAAATAGATATTGGAAAATACTGGAGACCTATAATTGAAGCTGTACATGATGGTGTTATGATAGTCAACGCTAAGGGAGAAATTATTGCAGCAAACAGCACCGCACAGCTTATGACCGGATACAAGGAAAAAGAGCTTGAAGGCAAATCATGCAGAACCCTTAACTGCACAAGCTGCATAATTATCGGCAAGGGAGAGGGCAAATTGTGGTGTGGCCTCTTTTCACGCGGTATGATGAGAGATAAAAGATGCGTCATCTCAAGCAAACAGAACCGTTCTGTCCAGATTTTAAAGAGTGCTTCGGTTCTGTATGATGATGAGGGAAACATTGTTGGGGCTGTTGAAACTCTCAAGGATATCTCTGACAGCATCCGTTACAAAAATGAGCTTATGTCTCTTAAAAAAACCTATATGCTTGATGATGGCTTTCATGGCATTGTCGGCAAAAGCCCTGTTATGCAGTCACTTTTTGAGGTTATTGAAAATGTGGCTACATCAGATACGCCAGTGATGATACTTGGAGAGAGCGGTACGGGCAAGGAGCTTGTAGCAAGAGCAGTGCATGATACAGGTCTCGGAAATTCCAAACCATTTATAAAGGTCAATTGTGCAGCTCTTAATGAAAATCTGCTGGAGAGCGAGCTTTTTGGACATGTAAAAGGGGCATACACCGGAGCTGACAGAAACCGTATAGGCAGATTTGAAGCTGCTCATGGTGGGTCGATATTCCTTGATGAAATTGGAGATATTCCAATGTCGACACAGGTTAAACTTCTGAGGGTTCTTGAGGAGAAAAAGATTGAAAAGGTGGGCGATAATGTCTCTATTGATGTTGATGTCCGCATTATTACTGCCACCAACAGAGATATTGAATCCCTGATGAGATTACAGAAGTTCAGGGAGGATCTGTTTTTCAGGATAAATGTCTTTCCTGTTAAGTGCCCGCCTCTGTCAGCCCGCAATGAAGATATCCCTCTTATTATTCAACATTTTGTGGAGGTAAATACCAGAAAAACCGGCAAAAATATTTTAGGTTTTTCACCTGAAGCCATGAAGAGGATGATGCGATATAATTGGCCTGGTAATGTCAGGGAGCTTAGAAATGCTGTGGAGTATGCTTTTGTTCTGTGTCATGGAAGCATTATAACACCCGAGCATCTTCCAGACAAAATTCTCCATTCGGAAGATACCGAAACTGTTTGTGAAAACATGTTTAAAGAAAAGGGGCAAAAGGGTGGTGAGATTATGAGAAAACCTTGCATTACTGATAAAAAATATGAGTTGACACAGGCATTGACTAAAGAGAAAGGCAATCAATCCAGAGCTGCTGATGTTCTTGGGGTTAGCAGGGTTACTGTGTGGAAAAGGATTAAAAAATACGATATTAATCTGAACGCTTTTGTTGAAAAATAGTGGTGCTCCAAGAGGATATCTTGTGGTTGTCAATTTGCAATGTGTTATTTAGAGCTTTTTTAAAAATATGTGTCAACTTGTGCTGCCTCTGGAAATCTCTCTATAAACCTGTAAAGGGTTGCCCGTCCAACACGAAGATAACGTGCAGCCTTTGCCTTATTACCCCCTGTGATTTCAAGTGCTCTCTTGACTGAATCTTTATCAAGTTTTCCGCCATAATCCTGCTGCCTAACCTGATCTTCATCCTGCTTAATATCATTTACCTCATCTTTTCGCCTCTTAGCTGTATAATCTTGCTGGATATCAGGATAAACTTCCTGTTTAACGGAAACTTCCCGCTTAGATGTGACTATCCGGTGATTCTGTGTCAATGCAATATTTCTAAGCTCCATCGGCAAATCTGACGGCATAATCTTACCCTGCCTGCATCTGACAATAGAAAAATGAACAGCATTTTGAAGCTCACGTACATTGCCTGGCCACGAATAGTCCATCATCAATCGGATAGCATCCTTTGAAAACCGTGGAATAGAACCACCATTATACATTTTATTATCATTTTTTGCCATTTCAAGAAAATGTGAAATTAAAAGAGGAATATCGTTAGGTCGTTTTCTTAAAGGGGGCAGCTCAATGGGAATAACATTGAGCCTGTAATATAAATCTTTTCTGAAATTTCCATCTTCAACCAGTGCGGCAAGGTCTTTGTTGGTTGCACTGATAATTCTCACATCAACCTGTATGCTCTTTTCCCCTCCTACCCTTTCAAGAATCCCCTCCTGAAGGAACCTTAATAGTTTCACCTGAATCTGCTTGGGCAGCTCTGCCACCTCATCGAGAAACAGGGTACCTTTATGGGCAAGTTCAAATCTCCCTTTCCGCTCCCTCAGTGCCCCTGAAAATGCACCTTTTACATGACCGAACAGCTCGCTCTCCACAAGTCCTTCTGGAATAGCACCACAATTAACGGGCACAAAAAGGGCACCGGCTCTTCTGCTTTCATTGTGCAGGGCATAGGCAACTCGCTCCTTGCCTGTACCTGTTTCACCGTGAATATGGACAGGATAGTCATAGGAGGCAACATCGCGTATCTGCTGAAAAAGGTTGAGCATCACTTTCTCCTTTCCGACTATACCTGAAAATGATGTCAGCTCCCTGGCTTTTGCGGTTAGAGCCTCATGCTCTGTAATATCGCGGAATGAGGCGATCACCCCCTTTAGAACATCCTTATCAATAATTCCTGTAATATTCATCTCAACATGGCGAGACTCTCCATCCTTTGTGGTTATTGTAATTGGATATTCAAGATATCTGTTCAATGCAAGCTCATCTGATTTGGGACTATGCAATTGAGATTTATCCAATCTATCGCTAAAAGATTCAGAGCCATCAGGTTTATCAGTCTCAATTTGATTGCAGAATGAACATCGCTCCCCGCAAAAAGGGGCACCAAAAATATCATGGCAGTCCCGACCAAGAACCTCCTGTCTTGAGTAACCGGTTATCTTTGCCGCTGCCCTGTTAAAGAAGATAATCTTTCTTTTTGTATCATGGGCAATAATGCCATCTCTGAGGTTATCCAACACAAGTTCAAGGTTATTTCTGTCAAGTGTGAGTTCATCCATTCTGGTTTACCACCCTAAGCTCTTTGGAATTTGAGTCATTACAATTTCTGAGAATAATTCAATGGAATTACAAAAACGAGATGCCTGCAACAAGAAAGAGAGCTGACTCTGTTATCTCACACATTGCCCCCAGCATATCGCCGGTAATACATCCCATCTTTTTTTTATAGAACAGAAGGATAATAAAAACAAGAGCGGCAAAAGCCACGTTGAGAAGAAGCCCCCTGAGACCAAGAGTTAGCAACGAGAGGATAACCGGAACAGCAATAAAAATAAAATCTGCTGCGGGCAATCTCTTTTCAAACAGATCGTGTCCTGTACCGAACTCTCTTCCATACTTGAAGTATCTTATGCCAAACAGCATTCCAGCTCTTGCATAAGAGGGGACAACAAGCAGAATCAAAACAGTCTGAAAATTTGTTAAAATGGCTTCATCAGTTCCATTGCACAAATTTTTAACACAGTAGATACCGGCTATTTTAACTGCAAGAGAGAGGAATATCGCAATCAAACCCATCATTCCTGTACGGCTATCTTTCATAATCTCAAGAGCACGCTCTCTTGATCTGTGGCTGAAGAG
>CAXNND010000040.1:0-9416 GCA_964203105.1 Desulfamplus sp. | reverse complement strand
TGAGAACCCATTCCAATGATGTTGATTCTGTCATCAACAAGTTCGCCCACTACAGCACATATTTTTGTTGTGCCTATGTCAAGCCCCACGATTATTTTATCTTCTCCCTGCAAATCAAGCACCTCCCTCTATATGTTCCGGCAGAGCATGACTACCTTCCGGCAGACCATTTCCGGTAATATCTTTAATTTTAATCACAACATTCTCCAGGTTGATTAAATCAATTGACCAGACCTGTTTATCAGCTTTGTTTTTTTGCATATAATTGACAATATGTCTAATTATTTTAAATTTTTCATCATAATTATCAAAACCAATCTTTATTTTTACTGGATTTTTGACCAAAGGATCTGTTTGTTGAACCAAAACAGTTTTTTGACAATCCTCTTCAGAGATTTTCAGAGCAGGTTTAATGGTTGAACTGCCATTTATTATCATATCTATTTCGATACCGCTCTCTTCATCTGCTGCAATTTTCTGAATCACCTCGGTTTTCTTCATAAGAAGAATATCCATTACAGACGCATACAGCCTGCCTGAGAATCCATATATATCGCTCTGTTTTGACAGGTTAAGACCTGTAATAACAGGAAGCGTCAAATTTACATTATCACTGTTACTTTCATTAAATGTGCTATTGTCTTTATTTTGCCTGCTATCGACATCAGCATCAACATCCATAGAGATACCATTATTTGTGGCGGAAGATTTTTTGTTCTTGACACTTTCTGTCGTCTTATCTGCAATTTCTTTGACATTACTCGTGCCAGTGCTTTTGCTTATATTGTTAATATATATATCGCTGCCAATTGCATCATTTTCAGTAAACGGCACTCCATGACGGTTTATAATAATATCAGCCCTGTCCGGAATATGAACTACAGCAAGAGGTACCTCTTCCCTGATATTGATAATTATTCTGGATGGAAGAGATCGTTTAACAGAAGCATCTTCTATCCATGGGTGAGCGATTATTTTCAGCCGTGTATGACGAAGATTTATAGAGAAGATATTATCTTCAGGAAATATTTCAGCCTGTTCGATCACCTCTTCCTTAGATAATATATGGGTACCCGAGACAGAAATCTCTTTGATTGCCAGCAGATTTGATTGAGTGATTGCATTTTCAATAAAAATAAATAAAAGTGTTGAGCTGCTTACAAGTATGGCAGCCATTATAATCTTGAGACACAATTCAAGTCCGTGCATGAAGTCAAAAGCCGGCAGAGTTTTCTCCTTGCTGGTATTCTGACGTAAACGGTTATGTCTGGAGACTTTACTCACCCTGTATGATAACCTCTTCTGTAAGATGAACGCCAAATTTTTCAAATACAGTCTCTTTAACAATATTTTTTAGCGTCAGTATCTCACTTGCAGTTGCATTACCAAGGTTGAGGATAAAATTGGCATGTTTGTCAGAAACAGTGGCATCCCCTACCCTCTTTCTTTTAAGACCTGCCATATCAATAAGTTGACCGGCGGACACTATAGGTTTATCAGCTTCGACCAAATGTTTTGCTGCCGCTGTATCAGGATTTTTGAAAAAACAGCCTGCAGATGGAAATCCATGAGGCTGGGAAGCTCTTCTCTTTTTTATCAGGGCTACCCACGACTCCTCAACCTTTTGTCTGCTCCCCTTTGTGAGTAAAAAAGATACCCGTAAAATAGTGGGCTTGAATGGAAGGGCAAATGGAGATGCAAATTCAAGTTTTCTGTGCGAGAATATAAGCTGTGCATTCTCCTGCCCTTTATATCCCTTATAAAGAGTTCTGATATTACCATCTTCATCCAGAATATCAATTGAGACAAGACGATCTGAAATTGTTCCAACTCCTGTTCCGGCATTCATCATAACTGCACCACCCACTGTTCCTGGAATTCCTGCTGCAAAACTTAAATCTTCAAGTCCAAGTTTAATTGTTTTGTGGCATAGTGATGAAAGGATTGTTCCTGCAGAAGCTGAGACTTTAACATTTCCAGAATCGACATCTTCCATTTCAATCCCGTTCTTCATACGAACCAACGAGATGACAAGTCCCCTTATGCCACGATCTTTCACAAGAATATTGGTACCGCTGCCTATTATAGTGCATGGCATTATATTGTTATCTGAACTGCTACAAGTTCTCTGAGTTGTCATATTCCCAACTCTTATACTCCCGACACTTCTCATGAGATGGATCAATTCGGATAAAGAGGATGGTCTGGCAAAATAGTCAGCAGGTCCCCCTACTTTGAAAGATGTATGTTTTTTCATGGGAACATTTTTCTCAATTTTGATACCAGCAGGAAATGTATCCTGTGAACAGCAAGACAAAGACAGCATTATTTTCAATTCCTATCTTTAATCAGTTATCATCTCAAGGAGTTTATCTCCAAGGGTATAGACATTCCCCGCACCAAGAGTCAGCACCAGATCCCCTGGTGCTATTCTCTCCAGAAGCATTTTCAGGCAGGCATCAGGATTAGCTACAAACGAGACATCTTTATGTCCGTGGGTACGGATACCCATAGCCAGTGTCTCAGAGTTGACTCCCTCAATCGCAACTTCACTTGCCGCATATATGGGCAGAAGAATTAAAACGTCTGACTGATAAAATGCTCTTGTAAATTCATCAAAAAGTGCATTGGTTCTTGAGTATCGATGAGGCTGGAATATCACAACAAGCCTCTTGTCAGGCCAGTTTTCTCTTATCGCAATAAGGGTTGTTATAATTTCAGTCGGATGGTGTCCATAGTCATCCATAACAAGAATACCGTTTTTGACACCCTTTTGATCCATACGTCGTTTTACACCTTCAATTTTTTCCAATGCACACTTTATTGTTTCAAAGGGTATTTTAAGTTCAAATGCCACAGCAATCGCAGCCAATGCATTTGTAATATTATGCCGGCCAGAGAGGTTGAGCCTTACATATCCAAGAGCTTCTCCATGCCTGATAACCTGAAAAATTGATTTGCTGTTCTCAAATGATATATCCCTTGCCTGAATATCTGCCTGGGCAGAATGGCCAAAGGTTGTGTATCTTACCTTGATTTTAGGGATAAGATTCTGGATATGTTCGTTGTCAAGACAGATTACAGCAAGTCCGTAGAATGGGACAGAGTTGATAAATATAGTGAACTTGTCCTTGATATCTTCAATATCTTTGTAAAAATCAAGATGTTCAAGGTCTATATTGGTAACAACTGCAATGGCAGGGGCATACTTGAGAAAAGAGCCATCGCTTTCATCAGCCTCAGCCACAATATACTCCCCTTTGCCGTGGAACGCATTGGAGCCAATGGTACTGAGCATCCCGCCAATAATAACCGTGGGATCAAACTTTGCAACATTGAGTATCTGGGCAATCATGGATGTGGTTGAGGTTTTCCCGTGTGCACCTGAAACAGCAATAGAGTATTTAATACGCATAAGTTCAGCAAGCATTTCTGCTCTTGGAATAATGGGAATAGATTTGGTTCTGGCTTCCACCACCTCGGGATTGTCTTTTGCAATAGCCGTAGATGTTACAATAACATTTGCATCTCCTATATTATCTTTTTGATGCCCTTTATAGATAAGTGCACCAAGTGATTGTAGCCTTTCAGTGATAGAGGATGATGAGAGGTCAGAGCCTGAAACCGTATATCCAAGGCTGATTAGAATTTCAGCAATTCCACTCATGCCGATGCCACCAATCCCAACAAAATGGATATGATAATCTTTCTGATACATATATTTTTACTCTTCCTTTGAAATCTTAATGTTATCCGGTGCTGTTTAAATAACCTTTTCTGCCGCTTTAACAGAGTTTGTTCCCATTTTAACGCATATTGATGCAATCATATCACCTGCAAAAGGGCTACCAAGCTCTTTTGCCCTTTGAGCCATCTGTGAGAGCTGCTCCGGGTGAGAGTATCCAAACTCAATTTTTTCCTTTAAAATTTCACCTGACAAAAGGCTGTCTGGAACCATCCATGCAGCACCGTTGTCTGCAAGGGTTTTAGCATTAAATGTCTGGTGGTCGTCTGCTGCATGGGGGTATGGCACAAGAAGAGAGGGTTTTCCAATTGCTGTGATTTCGGAAATAGTGCCAGCACCTGCACGGCAGATTATAAGATCTGCTGATACCTGAATTTGTGGCATATCGTTGAAAAAAGCACCCGCAGATATATTGTCATATTTATCAGAGATACCCAGATCAGGGACTTGAGCCATCTTTTGGTACTCCAGTAAAACCCTCTGCTCATCTGTAGCACCAGTCTGGTGAATTATCCGATACTTCTCAGGGTATTCAATCAGTTTGAGAGCCTCAAGAAAGGCTGTATTAATACTTCTTGCCCCCTGACTTCCACCTGTTACAAGGATGGTGAATTTTCTGATGTTTCCATCACTGTTATCTTCACCCCCATTTTCAGGATTATTCTGACTTTCAGATTCATTATGATCTTTTTTATAATTATCAGAAATAATTAAAGAACCCATCTCATTTTTTCTGATCGGGTTACCCGTATGTACCATTTTGCCATTTTGTGTAAGTCTTTTTGTCTCTTTAAATGATGTAAATATAATATCAACAAAATGTTCGAGTATTCTGTTTGTAATACCAGCAATACTGTTTTGCTCATGAATGGCTGTTTTAACACCACAAAGTCTTGCAGCAACTACAACAGGACCAGACGAAAAACCACCAACACCCAGAACCATATCAGGTTTAAAATACATTACGATTTTCACAGCCTGAATGATAGAAATTGGAATCTGAACAAGAGCTTTGATTTTTTCGATAATACCCTTACCCTTGATACCAGCAGAGGTTATACGCTCATGGGCAAATCCATACCTTTTTAATGTTAAGGTTTCAAATGGTGCTCCTGTGCCGACAAAAAGAATCTCGGCATTTGGATTTATCTGTAAAACAGCTTGGGCAACAGCAATGCCAGGGAAAAGGTGTCCTCCTGTTTTGCCCCCTGCTATTATCATTTTAAATGTTTTTTCCACTATCAGTTGTCCGCTTTAATAATTTTGTTGGTCCTGTCTTTTTTGCTTGAGGCTATGCTCATTAATATACCTATACCTGCCATGTTCATCAGAAGAGATGTCCCGCCATAACTTAGAAAAGGCAGTGTAAGACCCTTGGTTGGAAGAAGTCCCATAGTTACTCCTGTGTTGATAGCTACCTGCAATGCAAGACTTGCCGTAATACCGGTTGCTAAAAATGTCCCAAACAGAGAGTCTGCATCTCTTGCTATACCTATCCCCTTCATAATTACAATGGTGTATAGTAAAAGTATCCCAAGAACCCCAACAAGCCCAAGCTCCTCACCAATGATAGATAGGATAAAATCGGTATGAGGCTCGGGCAGGTAATGCAATTTTTGTATCCCCATCCCCATCCCCTTACCAAACAGACCCCCTGAACCAAATGCCTTGAGTGAGTGGGTAATCTGATATCCTGTGTTCAGAGGATCATCCCATGGGTTACGGTATGCAAAAATCCTTTCCATTCGATACTCCACTTTATAAACTAAAAAATAGATGAGTGGAATAAGCAGTGGTGCAGGGGATAACAGATGTACAAAACGGACTCCGGCAACAAACATCATGATCCATGATATGGCGCCCATGATGACAACCGTGCCCAAATCAGGTTGAATCAGAATCAAAGAAGCCAAAACCCCAAGAATAATGAGATGGGGCAAAAACCCCACCAGAAAATATGAGATCATCTCCTGCTTTTTATTCAATGAATACGCAAGAAAGATTATCAGTGCAAGTTTTGCAAACTCAGAAGGCTGAAATGTAAAACCCCCGATATTCAGCCACCTGTATGCTCCACCTGCTTTAATCCCAAGACCGGGAATCTGTACCGCCAAAAGAGATACTACAGCAACGCAAAAGATAAAATAGGCTAAAGGATTGAGAAGTCTGTATGGAATCAACGATGCCATGCACATGATCAATACACCGACTGCACAAAAAGCAAACTGCTTCTTGACATAATAGAGTGCTGTCCCATGCTCTGTCATACTTATTGATGCACTGGCACTGTGAACCATTATTATACCAAGTCCAGCAAGTATGATAACCGGAAACAGTATTGCCGGCTCCTTGAGAAATGGATATGTTTTTATCTTGTCTGTCAAACCGTTTTACAGAAGATTTTTTACCTGTCTGGTAAAATCTTCTCCTCGTTCTGCATAATTTAGATACATGTCAAAGCTGGCACATGCAGGAGACAGAAGAACAGTATCGCCTGGCACTGCATTTTCAAAAGCAATAGAGACAGCATTTTTCATGTTATCAGCAAATATAATGTCGCAAGAGCCATAAAGTGCCGCATAAATCTTATCTTTTGCTTCACCCATTAAAACTATTTTTTTTACTCTTCCCCTAAGCCACTCTTTTAACACTGAAAAATCCATATTTTTATCCTGCCCGCCCATAATCAGGATGGTATTTTTATCAAAAGCCTCAACAGCACGGGCAGTTGCATCAGTGTTTGTCCCTTTGGAATCGTTGTAAAAATCAACTCCGCTAATTGTTGCAACATACTCAATTCTGTGGGCAAGACCCCTAAAATTTTTAAGGGCAGCCTCTATCCCCTCCATTGATGCACCTGCACACAAAGCAGCAAGAATGGAAGCCTCAATATTTTCCTGATTATGCTTTCCTTTAAGTTTAGAGAGCTTTTTCTGAGCGGCAAATATCTCCTCAGAATTATCAGCATTATTAAAATAGGTGATTTTTGACTTGATGGTTGACAATCTGTCTTTTGGGATTTTTTGCTCTTTCAGGTTTTTGTGGTGTGTTTGCAAATCAGAAGCAAAATCAATATCTTTATTGACAAAAGCGGTTGAGGTATCGATCCGTCTGTTGATTATGGCATGACAATTTTCATTCTGACCTGAAAAAATACTCCATTTTGAATCTTCATAAGCCCTGAAATCAGCATAGCGGTTAAGATGATCTTCGGTAATGTTCAAAAGCAGTGCCACATCAGGACAAAAGTTATGAGCTGTATCCAGTTGAAAGCTGCTAACTTCAACTACAACCACATCATAATTCCTGTTTTTTACAGGTTTGAATATTATATCGGTTGAGTCAGAAAACTCTCCTCTTGCTGATTTGCTATCCTGGTCATCCTGATTCAGGTATTCAATCAAAGGGGTGCCGATATTTCCGCCTGTAAAAACCTTTAGACCTGAACTTTTTAGCATTTCACTTATCAAAGTGGTAACAGTAGTCTTGCCGTTAGTGCCTGTTATTGCAACTATAGGCTCTTTTATATGTTCGGCAGCAATATCCATTTCACCCCTGATGGGGATACCTTTCTCTATCGCCCTCTGAAAATATTTGCCATCAAGAGGTATCCCGGGGCTTGCAACAATCATCTGTGCATTTTCAAAAGTTGCTATGTTGTGAAAGCCAGTTTCTGTTTTTACACCAAGTGCTTCAAGTGCAAGTATATCAGGATTCTCTCTCTGTGCAGGGTTAATATCAGTAGCAACTACTTTATAGCCAATATTGTTGAAAAATTTAGCCGCTGATATGCCTGATTTTCCAAGTCCTGCCACAAGAATATATTTTTCGCCTGATGGTGAAAACATTATTAATTATCCATAGTTATCTATAATATAAATAGTTATCCTCAGAATCTATCTTCAGGTTAGAGAACTTGATAGTATTGAATTTATCCTGATTATAAAGGATTTATTGAGAAGCTTTGGTCTAAGAGCATGAATATTTAAACAGGCTCTAACAACCCCACGCTTGAGGCAGGGTTGTTCATCTTATCTTGAGAGTGCTGAGTGAAATTAACGCAAGTGTGATGGCGATTATCCAGAACCTTACAATAACCTTTGATTCAGGCCACCCTTTCAACTCAAAATGGTGATGCAGAGGTGCCATTCTAAAAACTCTTTTACCGTGGCTTAATTTGAAATATCCCACCTGAATAATCACTGACATAGCCTCTATGACAAAAAGTCCGCCAACTATAAGCAGTACAATTTCATGCTTGGTTACAACAGCAATTGTCCCAAGAATTGCACCAAGAGGTATTGATCCCGCATCTCCCATGAATATCTGTGCAGGATGGGCATTAAACCACAAAAATCCCAAACCTGCCCCAGCAAGAATACCACATATAATGCTTATCTCTCCACATGAGGTAATGTGCTGAATTTGCAGATATTGTGCTATCTTGATATGACTTGTCACATAGGAAAAAAACATATATGTTACCGCTGCTATAATAATAGGTCCTATGGCAAGCCCATCCAGACCATCTGTCAGGTTAACAGCATTGGACGTTCCTACAATAACAAGAGTTGCGAAGGGGATATACCATATCCCAAGTTCAGGAGAAAGTGATTTAATAAAAGGAACAGTGATTTTTGTGCTGAAATCGGGGCACTTATATATAAGACAACTTATACCAAATCCTGCTATTATCTGAAGTATAAACTTACCCTTTGCAGTGAGTCCCAAGTTTCTCTTTTTAAGTACCTTCTGATAGTCATCAAGAAACCCTATAAAGCCAAAAGAGAGCACTGTAAGAAGTATTATGGTTACATAGTAATTTGAAATTCTTGCCCAAAGAAGAGTCGAGACTACAATGGAAAACATAATCAGAACACCTCCCATGGTTGGGGTTCCCTCTTTTTCCAAATGTGTTTTAGGTCCATCGTTCTGGATAAATTGGCCAATCTGCATTTTAGCAAGTTTTTTTATAACAATTGGACCAAGAAGAAAACAGATAATAAAGGCGGTCAAACCTCCGTAAATCGTTCTGAATGTTATGTATCTGAAAATATTAAAAAAAGATATTTCTGTATGTAGATTGTATAACTCGTAGAGCATGATTTATATTTTAAACTCCATTAAACCCTTATGTTTATAACTTACTATCTGATGTCAGAGGATAATTTTCACAACATGTTCTGATAAACCAACACATCAATAAACTTAAGTCAATAATTCAGTGAGTGCCGCAACAATTGTTTCCATCTTCATGCCCCGAGAACCCTTTATCAATATCCAGATGTCTGTTTCATCTTTTTGCCCTTTCTCTATTGTTTTGCTATTCTCTTTACCTTCTGATTTTTCTATCGCTTTTATATTTTGTTTGACTGTTTTTGCTGTTGCTTTAAGAGACTTCAGAATATTATCAACTATCTCCTCTTTAGAACCGTACAGTATATTTTCATGTGAAAGACCCTCAATCTGTGCTCCCCTGACAATTTCAGATGCCATGTCACCGTGGGCATAGAGCCTTTTAACCCCTGCTTTTGCCACCGCTTGTCCAATTTTAAAATGGAGGTGTGGACTCTGCTCTCCAAGTTCCAACATATCACCAAATACAGCAATTGACTCTTGACCTTTGCTTAAATTTTTCAATGTTTGAAGAGCAGCTTTTACTGAACCCGGG
>CAXNND010000039.1:0-9451 GCA_964203105.1 Desulfamplus sp. | reverse complement strand
CTCGAAGAGATCATAACTTACAGGGATGAAAGTTAAAGGAGCAATTTGCCATGAAACATGATGTAACATTATTTAGACCTTACCAATTTAAATTGGGTCAGAAAATAAGAATAGATGGCTCTGGACGAAATGGAGATTGGGAGATTATTGATATTGGAGAAAATAAAATTACTATAAAATGTCCTATATCTCATAAAGAGCTTAAATGTGATAGATTTTGTTTTTTTGTTGAGGAAAAAACAGATGAGGAGTGGCCCAAAATTGAAGACAGTAAATCGGTAAAAATAAAGTTATGAAGAGGAATAAAATGATTAAAGTAATCCTTATAATGGCAATGACCCTTGATGGCAAGATTGCACGACACTCAATGGAGACTGTTGACTGGACAGGCAAAGCTGATAAAAGAAAGTTTGTCGAGATAACAAAAAAGGCTGGTGCTGTTATTATGGGTTCATCCACTTTTGACACCATTGGTCAGGTACTTAAGGGGAGGAGAAATATTGTTATGACAAGAAATCCCTCCCGTTTGATTAGCCACTTAATAAATAGTGACAAGCCTTTAGCCGACAGTAAATGTCCTTCAAATAATGGCAGCTATTCCACTAACAATGAAAACCTTCAATTTACAGACAAAACTCCTTGTGAAATTCTCAAATCCCTTGAAGATGAGGGGTTTGACTCTGTAGCACTGATAGGCGGCTCAACCATAAACGGTCTCTTTGCAAGGGAAAATCTGATTGATGAAATTTATCTGACACTTGTCCCTAAACTCTTTGGCGAGGGACTTTCTCTTTTGTCCGGCACACTTGATATCAATCTTGAGCTTGCCGAGATGGATAAAATTGATAACAGCTCTATTTTATTGAAATATAACGTTATAAGGTGAAAATAAACATTATCAGACATAAGCAGGAATATATCGGAATGGAATGAGATGAAAAAAATAAAAAAATTAAAATCCATAATCATCCCACTACTTTTCCCAGTTATTATTTTCATTTTCTGGGCAAATTCATCCTTTCTGGAGCTTGCTGACTTTGCATGGAGAGATATTCTCTACACATTAAGAGCATCACAGTTGCTAAACATACAAACCGGAATAACAGATTCTGGTTCATTCCAAACTAAAGTTAATGATGTTATTATTGTAGCTATTGACGAATTATCTTTCAAGCAGATTAATGTAAGATGGCCCTGGCCCAGAACTCTTCACGCAACTCTTGTTGATCGTTTAAGAGTTGCGGGTGCTGCTGCCATTGCCTTTGATATTATCTTTCCTGAAAAATCCTCTGAACAATCTGAAGATACCATTTTTGCAGAAGCGATAAAAAAAGCTGGTAATGTTGTACTTGCCGCAAATCTTGCAATAACCGGACGTCAAGGATACGAGACCTATTTTGTAGAGGAGCCGATTCCAGCTTTAGCATCTGCGGCGGCTGCTGTAGGTATGGTCAACTTTTACCCCGATGGTGACGGAAGTGTACGTATGGCATCCAATCTTATAGATAACCGTCCATCAATAGCCCGTGCTGCTGCAAATACAGCCTTGCAGAAAAAAAATGGCTCTATTTCATCTGATCAATCCTCGAAACAGGTCTCCGGCAACTTGACAGAGAGGGGAGAGGTTTTAAAAGATAGTTATGAAGACGAGCTTTTTTTTATTGATTATGCAGGAAAAGCAGGAACAGTTCCGGCAGTCTCGTACTACCAGGTTATCAATGATATGGTTGCACCAGAGCTCTTTAAAGATAAAGTTGTATTTGTAGGATTTGTTGCGGATTCTGCTGTGGAGATTGAGAGCGGTGCTGATGCCTATCCATATCCTTTTATGCGGTTTACAAAAAAGATGATGTTTGGAGTTGAAATTCAGTCCAATGTGGTCAGAACAATTTTCAGAGACTATCCAATACATGAGTTTCCCCTGCCAGCGGTAAAGTGGTTCTGTTTTTATCTTATTGCCTGTATTCTGATTCCTGTACGAAAAAACCCTTTTTATTTCAGTTTGTTAACCATAACAATACTGGTTCTGACATCATTGGCATCTGTTATTATTTTCAAATACCAGGGAATTATGCTTGATGTGATGCCTGCCATTGCAGGGGTTATGTTAAATGGGATATTAATCGGACTTAAGGAGTTTACCCAGAGTTACAGGGAAAAATCGATGCTCAAAAAGGCGTTTGACAGCTATGTTTCACCTGATGTTGTTGCAAGCGTCATTGCAAACCATGAGAGTCTTAAACTTGGTGGAGAGAGAAAGCTGCTGTCAGTCCTCTTTTCTGATATCAGAGGATTTACAACCATTTCTGAAAAACTGACTCCTGAAGAGTTGGTAAGCCTTTTAAATGACTACTTTACACGGATGACTGATACCATTTTCAGACATAACGGCACTCTTGACAAGTATATCGGTGATGCAATAATGGTAATTTTTGGAGCACCTGTCTGGAGCGATAGTCATGCTGAAAATGGATGCTACACTGCCCTTGAGATGAAAGCTCGTTTGGAAGAGATGAATCGGGAGATGACTGCTCTTGATAACTCTCCAAATAATAGTTCCAAAGAGAAAATATCTTCTGACCATATCAAGGATAAGAATACCAAAGAGAGTAGCCATATCAACCTTGCTATTGGTATTGGCATCAATACAGGTGAGATGATTGTAGGTAATATGGGGTCGTTACGCCGATTTGATTACACTGTAATGGGCGATGAGGTAAACCTTGCATCAAGGCTTGAAGGGGTTACAAAAATTTATGGAGTTCAGATTATTATAAGCCAAAGCACCAGAAATGATATCGACCCTGATAAATTTCTCTGCAGGGAGCTTGATCTAATAAAGGTTAAGGGTAAACATAATGCAATCAAGATATACGAGTTGGTCTCCACCCGTCCAGCATCAGAATCTGACGAGGGTTGTGTCAATATGTTTGTTCAGGGTCTTGAAGCATACAGAGAGGCTTACAAAGAGAACGGATGGGATAATGCTATAGCTCTTTTTAGAAAAGCATTGGAATATAGAGATGATGATACTCCATCAAAGCTGTTTATTGAGCGATGTGAGATGTTCAAGAGAAAACCACCTGTTGAGGCTGGGCAGTATTGGGATGGAGTTTGGATAATGTCAACCAAGTAAACAAGATAGGGAGAATAATATATGACTACATGGTATTGTACAAATTGTAATTTAAAAATGGACCAAGATGAGGCTCCACAAAATTGTCCTGACTGCCTTGCAGACAGAAAACTTTTTTTGAATATGGCAGATAAGATTCCCTCAACGCCTGAAGAGGTTAGAGATATTGCAAGAAAAACACTCAAGGGTTTGTGTGCAGCATATCCGCTTTGTGATGGTAATTTTGATAAGGTTTGCCAGAAAGAGGCTTATGGAAAGCCGATTGGATTTGGAGGAGCCGGTCAGGGTGTATCGTTCAGGAACAATGTCCAGTCCCTTATGAATATCAAGCTGAAAATGAGGGTCGTTGGAGAGCATACAGAGCCTGACACCTCAATTGATTTTCTTGGCATGAAACTTGATTTTCCGGTTATGGGTGCATCAACCGCAGGCATTGAAAAATATAATGATGCCATGCCGGAAAAGGATTTCTGTCGTGCTGTTGTCAGAGGCTGCAAAGAGGCTGGAACAATTGGCTGGCGTGGAGATACCTGGTTTTACACTCCTGAAAAAAATCCAGCCCTTGAGGTGCTAAAAGAGGAGAAGGGTGCTGGCATTCCAATCTTTAAACCAAGATCTCAAGATATTCTTAAAAGACTTATAAATATGGCTGAAGAGGCTTTATGTCCCGCTGTAGGGATCGATCTTGACGGATGCGGCTCTACAATAATGGCTCGGCATGGTCAACCAGTGTTCCGTAAAAGCAAGATGGATATTCGAGAACTTGTTGAATTCACAAATCTTCCATTTATCACAAAGGGTATTATGTCTCTTGAAGATGCTGAGGCGTGTGCAGAGGCAGGGGTAAAGGTAGTATCTATAAGCAACCACGGAGGCAGGGTTCTTGACTCAACTCCTGGTGTGGCAGAGGTTGTGCCACAGATAGCAGCAAGCCTTAAGGGAAAGGTCTTTATAACTGCTGACGGAGGAGTGAGAACAGGTTATGATGTGCTAAAGATGGTTGCACTTGGTGCTGATGCTGTATTGCTTGGACGGGATATTATCAGGGCTTCGATTGGAGCGGGTGCTCTTGGGGTCAGGCTTCACATGGATCATATCAGAAAGGTTTTTAAAAAGGCGATGTTTATGACTGGTCAGACAACAGTTAAAGAGATCAACAAAAATATTCTCTCATAAATTTAGTTTTCATTCAATCCTTCAGCCGTAGGCTAAAGCCATCGGCTGAAAGTGGATTTCTGATGGCAACTGTAAGGTACATATCTCCCCTGACAGCGTAAGAGCCGACCCTGCCCATACCGGCAAGCCTCAGTTGAGTACCATTGTTAACGCCAGGCGGAATATTGACATTGTAAAGCCTTGTGTAAAAGCCCCATGGGATATTTACCAACTTCAAGGTTCCCGCAACCGCCTCAACAGATGTTATCTCAATATTGCCAGCAAGGTCCAAAGAGTTCTCAATTGGTTTTGGATGTATATTCTGAAGTTTGGGACTTGTCTTTCTTGCTGTCAGAGCTTTCAATTTATCCTCCACAACTGGCTGAGGCAGTTCGCCCCACATTTTAACCATGGCAATACCAGCAATAAATCCCCCGACATGTGCCCACCATGCAATGCCTGAAGCTCCACCGCTCTCTGTAGCATTGTAAAACTGCATTAGAAACCAGAAGCCAAGGAATATAAATGATGGAATCTCGACAAACCAGGGGATAACAATGATTGGGATAAGTGTTAGAATTTTTGCCTTTGGATATAAAATAAAATATGCCCCCATAACCCCTGCAATAGCACCGCTTGCACCTATTGTTGGAATTGGGGAGAGTGGGTTTAGAAAAAAATGGAGAAGTGCCGAAGCAACACCGCAGATAATATAAAAACATGCAAATCTCAGAGCACCAAGATACTCCTCAACATTGTCCCCAAAAATATACAAAAACCACATATTACTGATAAAATGCCATAATCCACCGTGTAGAAACATATAGGAAATAGTTGAAAAGATCATACCGGAAAAGGAAAACCAGGCTGATATTTCAGGTACGGTAAGCTTTGCCGGCACAAAGCCGTATCTGTAGATAAAAGGGTCAAGGTCGGTGCCCATACCTACCTGTAAAAGGTAGATAAGAGTATTAATTCCCATGATGGCATAGGTTACAACAGGGATAGTTGAAGATGTGATGGTATCTCTTACAGGTATCATAGAATATCTCTGACAAGTATCATTACTTAGCCTTATTTATTTGACCTCCTGCAAAACTGAGATTTGACCCTTGATTTTATTAGATATAAATTTAGTTCTGCAGGAAGTCTATTAACTATTGCGCCCTATTTAATTAGCCTTAAAACATGATTTTTTTTAAGAAATTGCCTAAGAGCCTTTAATATTACCATAGCAGCATCCTCAATATCCATTGTTGGCTCACTCTCTAAATCCTTACGCCTTTTACTCTTTACATTGATATGTTTATTACTCTTTGAACCACCCATATTTTCCATCTCGGACTCATTAATCCTTTTTAGCTCCTGTCGGCATGATTCAAGAAGGGCAATGTTTCCTGACTCAAGCCCAAGTTTCACCTTTATGGTGTCTGAGAGAGAAAAATATAGTGACCCTATATGGTTCTCACGGGAGTTGGCAATAACTGATCTGGTTCGCAACTGCATTGTATTGGAGAGAAACATTACTGCATCATCAACTGTATCACAGAGCACCTGGGGTTTCCTCTGGAAAAGTATAATATCATCAGCTCTCAACTCCTCGGGAGATGTCTCCATCAACTCCATATAAAGGAATGTTTCAATTATGGACTTGACAGACCTGTAGATAAAAGGATCCTGACTTGCCCTTGGTCCTGCGACATTCAAAATCTGAATGTCGTTGTCATCAACAAACCCATGAAGAGTGACAGCCCCCTCAAACTCATCCATCTCCACAAGATCAATATGACACCACGGTTTCTTAATCTTTGATGCTATTTTTTTTGTCAACAGAGAGCCACCAGTAAGCACTCCATGGGAAATTATAAGCGTACCGTCAGAGTCAACGATATTCTGTTCTGTTCTTTCTGGATAACTATCTGTCTCCATTTCAGTTAAATCATACTGATAAGGAACAGAGCCATCTTCTGCCTTTCTGCCGGCAGGAACCCATCCTCCATGCTCCAGATTAAACTTTATTGCCGTGTCAAGTGCGGCTCTGTCAGCACCGGTCTGACCGCCTGAAATAATTTTTTTCAGCATACGGCACTTATCCTCTCTGATAGTTGTGCTGTCTGTAATGCAATAGAATTAACATGTTCAAACTGGTCTGATTTATCCACACACTCATCTGAAATCAACTGCTCAATGTTTTCAGCTTCAATAGCACACATTTTAAACATCTCCATCAATTTCTCTTTTGAATCTCGTGCAACAGCCTCAATAAGCGGGAAAAGATACTCTTCTTGCAGATGGTTAGAGTAAGAGTCAAAATGGAGCATTACTGACCGGAGAGCCTCTTTTCTGATTTTTTTTGCCGACTCTTTTAAAGCCCTTGATTTGGGTTGATCTCTTGCAAGGGGACTTATAAATTTCCCAAGAATATTAATCAACGAATAAAAGCTGAATCGAGCCATTGCATCAGCTCTGATATTTGCACTGTAAGCAGTTGCAAAAGAACTTTTTGGAAGAGTCAGACCAAGAATCCGCTTTGCACCGTTTATATCAACACTCTGCATCAGTGGTTTATGAACTGTCGAATATCCAAATTGAGATAGAACTGTTGTCTTTGGTTGTTGCAGTTGGTCAGCTTTAGTACCCTTTCTATTCTGATAGATACTTGAAGGCTCAATGTAACATGATTGATATAGTGCCTGAAACTCCCTTGCAATACGCTGTTCCTGCTCATGAATGAACTCAACAACTGACGGATTAAACTGCTGTGCCATAAAAAGATCAAGCTGACTTCTTGAATCCTGAAACATGCAGTAAAGAGCATGGTGAAATCCGTACGTTAATACCATATCCTGATACCGTTCATTGTATATGGTAACCCCTGAAATAAAATTTTTCACATTTGTGGGCTGTTCTCCATGTTTTTTGTCAAAAAAGAGTTTTATGGCAGATTTAATTTCTCTCTTAATGTTTTGAACTGAACTTGCAATAGAATAGTCAACTGAAGATTCAAACCGAACAGACTTCTCCTGAAGTTGCTGGAGATTCTCAGCAGCGTCTGACACAGTGTTTAAATCATCTGATAGAAGCTGCATAAACATTGAGTTACGCTGCTTTATCCCCTGAATCAAAAGGGTTAACCGTTGAATATGGTTTTCAAGAATGGTTGAGAAACGCTCTGTTTCAATTTTCTTTTTAAGTGCCAGTTCAAAATCATTAACCATTTTAGTCGTATAATCAACTAAACGCTCCTCCTTACGCCACATATTCAATATCGCCAACTCTTTGCCATTCAGATTTGGTGCAAGGGATGAAAAGAGGTTGAAGAGAGAGGAGATCGTATAAACAGCAGGTTTTTCAACAAAATAGTTAAGCCCCTTTTTTACGCTCCTTTCAAGATCAAGAAGAGATTCAAGAGAGTCATGCTCATTGAAATCACTATTTAAAATAAAAAAAATATTATTAATTATACCCATCCGTTTGATTATTGTAAGAAACTTGATGTCTGCCTCCCTTAAACCTGTGCGGCTGCTGATTACATATATCAACATATTGGCAGAGAGAAGATAGTCCTGTATATGCGATATATGGGAAGGATCTGTTGAATCAATGCCCTGGCAATCCGCAATTTCAACTGAACGGTCAAGCAGCAGGCAGTTATGTTTAGGTATATAAAGGTGGTTTATATTGGAAGGATAACTCACATTGGAGTGAGGGCTGGTACTACTTGGAATAGAGTCCACGTTTGGAGTATTTTGGAGAGACATCGGTATCTCAAGAGTCACATATTTGACAAAGAAGGCATTGGAGCTGATGCCGGTAAATCGCTTGTGCTCGGAAAAAAGCTCTCCTGTAAATTCTACAGGAGAGGAGAAGTCAGAGTGCGAGCTGCTATTAGAGGGTTCAAAATATGAGTCACTCTGAACAAATTCTTTTACATTCTCATATCCGTCAAGCACGTTGGATATGAGAATGGCTTCAGAACTTAATCCACTGTCAGCTTCGTAATTTACATTTGTAATGTCTAAATTTTCAGACGAGCCTTCAGACCATCGTCTGGAACAGAGTGCAGATTCTACGGTTTTCAAAAAATTACGATCCTTTTTTCGCCTCAAATCAAAGCCCTTTGTCCCCAATTCAGACATGGAAGCCAGTGTAGCAGGCGACGAGTCAATCGTCGATGATCTGGTTGGACTTAAACCGGCAGAGCTAACAGGAATAAGTGTCAATACATTCTCAATCTCATGGTTGATCTCATCCCACGATTTAAAGATAATCCTTGCCCTTAGAGTATCACCTCTCTTGACCCTTGTTATGGTTGAAGTTACAACACCAGCTCCCCTTTTCAGGATGTCAGCCATAAGGATGGAGTTGATAAAGGTACTTTTACCTGATTTTATTGCCCCGACAACTGCAATCTTTATAGCCCCTTCATGTATCTGTCGCGGGATAATTGTGCAAAGGTGATGCTGCTTCTCTACAGTGCTGTCATACATTCCTGGAATTTTTTTCATCTTTTCAAATATATGTGAAAGATCATTACATATCTTTTCAACATAGGCAATATGGTTGAGAGGATCATCAAGATTAGAAGGTTCAACATGATTAAGATGCTCATCAAGCGTGTCAGACTTTACAGGATTAAAAGAATCTGCAAGATTGGTATTTTTGTCCATAGTGTTCTATAAAAGTCCTGGTATATCCGAAAAAGGATCAGCGTCACTGTCCATAAGCATCATTGCCTGTTCCCATATCAAATCGGTTGGTGTATTAAAAATAATATCCTCAACAACTGGACATACAAGCCATGCGTTGTCATTAAGCTCGTTGTCAAACTGGAGTGGTCCCCAGCCGGCACATCCTAAAAGAATAATAAAATGTTCAGGACCTTTTCCACTGGCAATTGCCTCAATAATATCCCTTGTATTGCTCAATCCCAATTGAGGGGTCACCTGCATACAGCCATGCCAGTTAAATGGTGGGCTGTGGAGAACAAACACACCGCTTGGCTGGACAGGACCACCAAAGTGAATTTCAATGCCGGCAATACGATCATTATAATCAATTTTAAGATCTTCAAACAGCTCTGGTCCTGTCAGAAGCGGGTGAACCTTGTTGATGATAAACCCAAGTGCTCCAAGCTCATTATGCTCGCACATACAGATT